>JAYUSZ010000421.1:0-19345 GCA_043755435.1 Bryobacterales bacterium
TTCTAAAAGATGCCACCTTGTATGATGAATCGAAAAAGACAATTGTTGAGTTAAAGAAACTGGCTGAGGATCTGAACCAGGGCAAGGGCACTGCCGGCAAATTGCTGAAGGATGATGAACTCATTAAGAACCTGAACAAGCTACTTGCGAAGGTTGATACCACGGTGGAAAAACTCAATGCAGGTCAAGGAACACTGGGCCAGTTGATGGTGAATCCGCAGTTGTATGAATCACTCAACGGCACTGCCAGGGAAATGAATGGACTGATGAAGGACTTCCGGGCCAATCCGAAAAAGTTCCTTAGCATCCAGTTGAAATTGTTCTAAGTGAAGTATCTGGTCACCAACGCTGATGACTTCGGTTTCACGCGCGATGTGAACGAAGGCATTGTGGAAGCACATCGTAATGGAATTCTGACTGCCACAACGCTGATGGCCAATGGTGCGGCTTTTGATCACGCCGTTCAACTAGCACAGGAAACGCCGACCCTGGATATTGGTTGCCACTTGGTCTTAATCGGTGGGCAATCATTGCTGAATCCTGACCGATGGTTCCCCGATTCTTCCTGGGAGCTAACTCGGCAGGTGGTAACGGGCAGGTTGGCAATTTATGACGAGCTAGCCGCGCAAGTCAACCGCATTGTCCGAAGCGGAATCGTCCCCACTCATATTGATACTCACAAACATACCCACTTACTCCCTCCCGTGTTTCGCGCTGTTTGCCAAATCGCGCAGGACTTCCATATTCCCTGGTTACGACGCCCAGTAGATTTCGTGGCACCTGTCACTGGCGAATTCAAACAACGAATGACCAGTAAGTTGATTCGAAGACTAGCGCCGCGATCGAAGCATAGCGACGTGCGCCACACTGATAATTTCTGGGGCTTCGCCGTCACTGGTCGCTTAGATTTCGCGGCTCTGGCTGGAGTCATGCGGCACATCCCTGAAGGGACGACCGAACTGATGACTCATCCAGGATTTCTAACGGACGAACTGCGCGCCGCTCCAACCCGGCTGAAAGAAAGCCGCATGATAGAGTTAAAGGCACTGACATCACCCTCTGTCAAAGAAGCAGTGGCAGCGGCGGGAATTACCTTGGTAAACTACCGTCAATTGAATCAGGAGGTCCGTTAATGCACCGCGTCCGAACAATTCTCCCCTTGCTCCCCCTCACTTACCTTATGGCCGCAAACCCTGCTCCAGAAACTCTTAAAGAACCTGTGGTTGAAACCATTCATGGCGTGAAGATCACTGACAATTACCGGTGGTTGGAGGATCAGGATTCTCCGCGAACGCGCGAATGGTTGAAGTCCCAAATGGGCTACACCAAATCAATGCTGGACGCTGTGCCCGGCCGGGCTCGCATTGAAAAGCGACTTGGGGAACTGATGAAAGTGGACGCGATTGGCATTCCGCATGAAGCCGGTGGCCGCTATTTTTATTCGCGTCGGCCCAAGGGTGCCAGCCAACCGATGCTATGCATGCGGCAAGGCGTGAACGGGAAAGAAGAAATACTGGTAGACGGCAACAAGTTAGGTAAAGGCAAACCTGCGGTGATGTTCGAAATCCGCAACGATGGGAAGATGATCGCCTTCGGCATTCGTCAGGGTGGCGAAGATGAATTGAATGTGAAGTTCCTGGATTTGGAGACTCGTCAGCAACTGCCAGACGATCTGCCCAAGGCCCGTTACTACGGTATTGCCATTGCGGAAGATCACAAGGGCTTCTACTATTCAACCATGCTGAAAGAAGGCCCCCGCCTGTATTACCGGGCTTTTGGCGAAACTACAGCGAAGTTAGTTTTCGGAGAAAAGTATGGCAATCAGTATGGCATCGGAATGGATCAGGATGACAGCGGCCGTTATCTGGTGCTTACAGTTTGGCTAGGATCTTCCGGGGATCATAGCGAAGTCTACTTAATTGACTCAAAGCAGAAAGGCGCACCGAAGTTAATTGTGGACGACCTGCCGAATCGCTTCAATGGAGTGATTGGAGGCGATGAGATTTTCTTTGAAACCAATTGGAAAGCCCCCAACGGCAGAGTGGTTGCCGCAAAACTCAATCAGGCGGATCGCACAAAATGGCGCGAAGTGATTCCTGAAGGCAAGTGGCCCATTGAGAACATGCGTTTGATTGGCGGGAACATCAGCGTAACCTACTTGGAAAATGTTGTCTCGAAGATCCGCCTCTTCACTCCCGCTGGGAAGCTGCTGCGTGAAGTAACATTGCCGGGAATTGGAACCACTAGCGGACTTACTGGCCGCTGGGGAAGTAAGGAAGCGTTCTACCAATTCCAATCTTTCGCAACACCCACTCAAATTCAGCAGTATCAACTGGCGGATGGCGCAACCAAGCTTTGGGCTCAATTAGACGTGCCGTTCAATTCCGATCAAATGGAAGTGAAACAAGTTTGGTATCCATCGAAAGACGGTACCAAAATCCCTATGTTTCTGGCTTATAAGAAAGGTTTGAAATTGGACGGGACAAACCCCGTTTTCCTCACTGCTTATGGAGGCTTCAACCTCAGCATGCAGCCGAACTTCAGTGCATCCGCAGCCTACTGGACTGAAAATGGCGGAGTGTATGCCTTGGCAAATCTGCGTGGTGGGGGAGAGTTTGGCGATGCCTGGCACAAGGCCGGCATGAAAGAGAAAAAACAAAATGTGTTCGACGATTTTATTGCTGCCGCCGAATGGTTGATCGCCAACAAATACACGCGTCCCGACAAACTCGCGATTAGTGGTGGCTCCAATGGCGGGTTGCTGGTAGGGGCTGTTTCTCTGCAACGTCCGGAACTCTACGGCGCAGTGCTTTGTAACATTCCGCTGCTCGATATGGTGCGCTTTCACATGTTCAAAATTGCACGCTATTGGGTTCCTGAATATGGTTCGTCGGAGGAGCCCGATCAGTTCCAATTCATCCACAAGTATTCGCCGTATCATAACGTGAAACAAGACGTAAAATATCCGGCAACTATGTTCATCAGTGGCGATTCCGATACTCGCGTTGACCCCTTGCACGCCCGGAAAATGGCGGCGCTGATGCAATCCCTTCCTGGCCAAACCAAGCCCATGTTGCTGCACTATGACACAGAAGGTGGCCATTCCGGCGGCTTGCCTATTGAAAAGGCCGTTACTAATTTAGCCGATAATTTTCTATTCGTTGAATCGCAATTGGGGATTGCACATTGAGCCTGAATATCCGCCCCGCGCAGCGTGAAGATGTACCTCTGATCTTACAACTCATCCGCGATCTGGCGGAATACGAAAAGCTATCCCATGAAATGGTGGCAACTGCGGATATGCTGGAAAAATGGCTGTTCGGCGAGCGCGTAGTGGCCGAAGTGCTGATCGCCGAATGGGATGGAACTCCTCGTGGCTTTGCGCTCTTCTTTCACAACTTCAGCACCTTCCTTGGTAGGCCCGGACTCTTCCTGGAGGACCTTTATGTCCAGCAGGAGTTTCGCGGCAAGGGTATCGGAAAGGGTCTATTGCTTAAGCTGGCTCAACTTGCAGTGGAGCACGGCTATGGACGTGTGGAATGGAGCGTATTGGATTGGAACGAACCTTCCATCGGTTTCTACAAGGCACTGGGTGCCAAGCCTATGGACGAATGGACCGTCTTTCGATTAACCGGGGATTCGTTGGCCCAAGCCGGAAAGGCCAGCTAGGATTCCAACTCCATGGGTTGCCGCTTGCCATAAGTCAGCGAGCGCCACAACCACTCCGCCGGACCGAACCGGTAATGGTTCAACCACCAAACACTGAAGGGCATCTGTAGTGCATAGATCACAAAGCAGAGCAGCAGGCCCCAGGCTGGCCCCACCTTGCCATACAGTCCGAATCCATAGCTATAAAACAACGTGGTTGAAATTAGCGTGTGAGTTAAGTAGTTAGTAAGTGCCATACGGCCCACAGCAGCCATGGGTGCAAGAGCTCTGCGCCAGAATTCGTATTGTGCCAGTAACACGATGCTGGCTCCGTAGAAGGCGGCACTCAGTGGTCTGGAAATGAATTCGTGACTAAGGCCAACAACGGACTGCTGCCATTCTGGAGAGTTGTTGGGCATGATCTGGTCCAGCCAATGAGTCAGCGCCGAAAGCCCTATCCCACCGACGAGTCCAATCCAAAACACGCGCCGGAAGAAGCCCAAGTGTTCGCTGGGGCGGTCCATCAGCCCACTGCGCGCCATCCACAATCCAAATAAGAAATTGGTGAAAAGTTCCATGCCCCAGCCAAGTTCTCCAGGGAGTTGTCGCCGGTCTTCCTTCAATCGTTCTGCGAATACTTCCTTAATCGAACCAGTAGACATGATCATCTTATTGCGATGCATGTCTGCCCTCATTTTCAAGCGGCGCTCGGGACGCTTCGCTTCATTGTCCTTTTTCCTTTGGGCTTCTTTTGTTCGGTCGGCATCCGTTGCGAACCGGTCCTTCACCGCAGAGTAAGTGGAATATCCAATCCAACCGGTTATCGGAAGCAAGGCCAGACAGGTTGCGAAAATCAGGACAAACTTCTGCGAACGCTTTCGAAATAGGATCAACAGGAATCCTAGCGTGGCGTAAACGTGCAAAACATCGCCCCACCAAAAGCAAGTGAAATGAATTAAGCCAATGCACAGCAACACGACCAATCGACGCAAGTAGACTTTCGTGAAATCCTTCGAACCTTTGGCGGTGGCACGCATCATTTGCACGCCGAACCCCATACCAAACAGGAACGAAAACAGAGTATAGAATTTGCCTTGCGCGAAAACATTGATAAACCACAACGCCGCTTGGTGATTCCATTCCATCCACCATCCACTGGCTTTGTTATTGAAAAACGCTCCAGAGGGGGCGTTGAACAGCGGCATGTTGATGAGGAAGACACCGAGAATCGCCAACCCGCGGATAATGTCCATTTCCGCAATGCGGGAATCCTTGGCGACCGGCTGTAAAGGTGGAGGGTCGGGAGCACGCTCGGGTTGCATGGTTTCTAACGATTCGAAAGATTGGCCTGTTAGTTCATCCATTTTGATTCTTATACTACGAGACCAAGCAGAAAATGGTTCAGACTATTGAAGGGATCACGATGAAGCATAGGCAGGTCCATTTTCACGGATGCCAAGAAATTGCCGGGCACTCTTCATTGCATACCGAATGCAGCAGTAATATCGGCGGGTAAATCGTCGAAGTCAGCGGCAATGCGAATTCGTCCGCGCAAGGCTCCGGGGATACGCGCCACTTTCGCGACAGGTTTGCCAGCCTTTCCGATGATCACTTCCTCGCCTCGCTGAACAGCTTCGATCAAGAAGGACGATTCGGCCTTGGCGTCTGAAATGTTCTTGATCTGCATGATATGAGTATAATGCTTTACGCTAACATCTCCATCATGAAAAATAGAAGAATAACTTGCGGTCTAATACTCCTGGCCCTTTCTTCACTTTTCCTGGTGCCGCTCAATTTCGAATTAGCCTTCACCGTAAGTGTCTAATGACGCGAGATCGTTTCGTCCGGATGAGCAGGTTAAATACGGCCATTGGGTATGTTTCCTTGTTAGTTCAGGTTGCCTCTGGATGGCTTCTAAGCAGCGGTTTTCCTATTCGTCAGTCAGTAGGGTTGAGGGTTCTCCAGTATTTCGGACTCGTCGTGGGGTCTATTCTCTTATCTTCAGTTCTAGGCTTTTTGGTGAGGCAGTTTTCGGGACACCTCTGGTATCAAATTGTTTGGCGTTTTACCTGACCCCAAACGCAATCACTGAACTCCCCGCTGTAACCGCCACATATTGCTTCCCATTCAACGAGTAACTCACAGGCGGCGAATTTATGATTCCTCCTGTCTGAAACCGGTAAAGCAGCTTCCCCGTGCGTGCATCGAACGCCTCGAAGTATCCTTCTTTTTCGCCAGTGAAAACCAGCCCGCCAGCCGTCGCCAGCACGCCTGCCGATGGGGAACTTACGGTTTCAAACTGCCACTTAATATCACCGGTTGCAGGATCGACAGCGATCAAACGTCCTGTAAGTGGTTCCGTCGGAATTGCGCCAACTGTTGAAGCTTGATACCAGAGCCCCTCCACAAATTCCTGCTGAGTCTTGTAGTACAGGTGGCAACCATCGGTGGTGTTGAAATAGTAAAGTCCCGTTTGAGGGCTGTAAGAAGTGGCCTGCCAATTATGGCCGCCACCCATGCCAGGGCACGCTTTAGTACCGGCCTCCGAAGGGTCTTGGCCTTGAATCAACTTTGGACGTCCATCAGGACCAATGCCGTCTGCCCATGTTACTTTGGTGTACGCTTTGGCTGTGAGGAACTTACCATTGGTGCGATCCAATACGTAGTAGTATCCATTTCGATCAGCATGAATCAGTGACTTCACTTTTTGCCCTTTCACCGTGAGATCCACCAGAACAGGGTCGCCCATAGAATCCCAATCGTGAACATCGTGCGGTGTGAATTGGAAGTGCCACTTCAATTTCCCTGTATCTGGATCCAGTGCCACCATGGAACAGGTGTATAAGTTGTCGCCCTTCCGATGGTCGCCATTCAAATCGGGACCTGGATTGCCAGTTCCCCAGTAAGTCAAATTCAATTCGGGATCGTAAGTGCCGGTAATCCAATTTGACCCGCCACCGCGCTTCCAGGAATCGCCGCTCCATGAATCCCCGTTGGGTTCACCTTCGCCAGCCACGGTCCAAAAGCGCCATAGCTTCTTACCGGTCTTCACGTCGAATCCATCAATGAAACCGCGGGTCCCGAACTCAGCTCCAGCAATGCCGATGATCACTTTGTCCTTAATAACCAAGGGGGCTACAGTCGCGCTATACCCCTTCTTGTAATCATCGATCACCGTTTCCCAGACCACTTTTCCGGTGCGCCGGTCAATTGCGAGAATGGTGGCCTCCATATTCACCTTGATTAGTAAGTCACCATGAACAGCAAAACCTCGATTGGGTTGTCCGCAACAGACGTTGACTCCTTTGGGAACTGGTTGCGAGTAGTGCCATACCGGCTTGCCTGTAAGTGCATCCAAGGCAAAGGCATGATTTCCCGGCCCGGTGATGTACATCTGCTTATCGAAAACCAGTGGCATTGCCTGCCACTTGCCGGCAATCCCCGATTGGAAAATCCACTCCGGTGCCAGGCGAGCGACGTTTGCAGTGTTGATCTGTTTCAAATCGCTGAAGCGCCAACCCTGCGGATTGCCGCCGTAAGATGTCCAGTCGGATTGCGGGAAAGCCGCACTGGCAAGGGCCGCGAGTAAAATTAGACCTTTCATTGCTTGCCTCGCAGTGTGATCATGTAAGCCACTAGGTCGTCCACTTCCGATTCGTTAAAAAGTTTCCCGTAAGTTGCCGGCATCAGTGAGCGCGCTTCACGCTTCATTGATTTCACTTCTTCTTTGTAGAAAGAATAGTATGCACCCTTCACGTCCACCAGTTGCGCTGAAAACGTGTCGAATCCACGCTGCACGCCAGTAATCTTTTTACCGTCTAGGGTTTCAATCAGGATCGTCAGAAAGCCGGGAGTAAGGTCCTGATTTACGTCGACAATTGATGCTTTCAAGTATTCACTGGAACGTTTTCTGCCGGCCTGCGAGAGGTCTGGCGCCATAGTGCCGCCCCGATTGCCTACCATATGACAACTGCCGCAACCTCCTTTGCCCCAGAAGAGTATTTCCCCGTTTGTGGCGGAACCCCTCAGGCTCGCGGCCTTCCTCGCGGCGGATCGCAGATAGCTGATCACGCGCCATGTATTGTCCGTGCCAAGCTTCTCGCTGTAATCGGGCATTTCCGATCCTTGCACGCCATTCATAATCACGCGGTACAAATCCTGATCTGTGTCGCCCGCACTGTAGATGCCCAACGTCAAGTCCGGCCCACGGCCACCTTCCGCTTTGAGTCCATGGCAAGGGGCGCAGTAAATACGGAAGATTTCGCGCCCCGATTCGATGCCCTTCGCATCACCTAAATAGGGGTTTTGAGCGGCGAGTGGCACCAGGGCCAGGGCCGCGATCAGTAGCGGTTTCACGTATGGAAGCTTATCAGATTTGTGCCTTGCTAAACAGGGCTAGCAGACTTAACCATTGACTCTGCATATCGCCTGATGTCTTTCGGCCAAGGACGAATCAGTTGCTGAAATCGGCTCCAGTTACCGGCATAAAGCGCGCGAGTGGCCTCCTCGTAACCGGGACGGTTGCCAGCCATCGCTGATAAGAATCGTCCCGCAGCTTCCTTCGCCAAACGCGCCCGTTGTTCGCCGGGATCTCTTTTTCGCGCATCATCCACCAGCCGACGAATCGCAGCCGATGCCCCATTGGGCTGTTCTTCAAGCCATTCCCAATGCCGCGGTAGCAACGAGATTTCCCGCGAAACCACTCCGAGTTTAGGACGTCCCGGACCTGCCATCTGCTTCGCAGGAATGGCCGTAGCCAAAACCCCTTCCAAAGTTCCTCGAAGTTCAAAATCAACCTGCTTGCCCGTCTCATCATTAAAAATCAAAATAAGTGGGCAATCCTTGTGATCGAACTTTTCCTTTACCACCGGAAGTACCTTTTCAAGAGGTCCCGAAGCAATTAAAGACTCGCCGACAAAAGCCGTGAACGTGGCTGCTTGATCCATGAAATAATATTACCCGGATAATAGTATTTCGTCAAGGGTTCTTTAGATTGCAGGAAACTCGTCAAGGCCCCAATTGCTTAACATGAACATGCCACCGTGCACTTTTCCGGTTCCCGTGGCGATGGTCAGTTTACGATCCAGCACATCCTGTCGGTACTGCGGCCTGGCCGAATCGGCGACTGCATTAGCAACCAGAATCCGGATGTCCTGTTCGCTAGCAACGGGATGATCTGCCAGAAACTCATCAATTTTCTGTTTGGCCTTTGCTGAGATGCCACCGTTCTGAACATGGATATCGAACAACAGCGCAATGCCAAGCTCCGTTGTGAATTCCAACTTTTTCGCCGCAGCAAGCGCAGGTTTATAGTAGTTCTTGTTAGACCGGGTAAGCTGCGCTTCCTGCACTTCAGGAAAGCCGCCAAATGTGTTGAAAGCCGTTCGCCACGGCTCGGCCAGGCGTTCCTTACTCGCTCCCAGGCTGATGCTATCGGCAAACACCAGTTGCTTCTTGAAAGGCAGACCTAGGAACTCAAGCAACTGATCTGTCTTGTTTCCAAACGCCTCACGCACCAAGTCTGGATGCTTCTGGTACATCTCCTGAATCAGCGCACCAAGCTCTCCACCCTGCAATGTGAACCCTATGATGCCCCAGGTAATGCCCGCCCCGTCGAAGTTCCCCTGCGCCAATCGGAAGCCATGACCCTCAAAGGTTCCCGTTAACTGCAATGCCCGCTGCTCCACGTCAGGAATCGGCCGTTGCATTAAAGGCTGCCAGGTATCGGCATCCAGCGCGCCTGTTTGGGCCAGTCCATTGTTCTTTTGAAACTTTGTGACCGCCTTGAAAGTATCGCCGCCGTACACCCCATCTATGTCGCTACCAGTGAAACCCAGTTGCGATTGCACGCTACGGACAATTTCCCCACTTACACCCTTCCCGAAAAAGATCCTTGCCATGAATATTCTCCTTTTGCGATTTACAGTAACATGCTCAGTCAACTCATCGGTCGCGAAGCTGGCGTATCTTCGCCAAAGCATTGGGCACAATTTTTTTCAATTGCTTGTGAGGCCACGGTTTCGATCCAGCGGCAAAGGGCTCCAAATATTCAAAGGCAACTCGCAGGCATCGGCCATCTGCTGTCTTGAATTTCCAAAGATTCACGCCCAAAGGTTCTGCCAGATTCGCCGCAACGGCTAATGCCTCAAGATTAAACACGCTGTAGCTGAACCCATCCTCCCGCGCAGTTTCCAGCGGTTGCCGGCCATCGGGTTCAATTTGCCAGGCGATTCGTTCTTTTAACGCTTGTGCCCGATTCTTCGCCTGTTGTTTCTGCCCCAGATAAAGTTCAACAGCCATCGCCTGAGCCGCATACCAGGAACCGTGATTGTTCTTCGCCTTTTTTTCTGCCAGCCCAATTTCGCTTGATTCCAGCCACTTCAAATATGCTGAAAACCATTCGCGTAGCGGTCTATCATCCGCTTCAACCCACACCTTTTTCTTCTTGAGATCCTTCACAGCCGCAACGATTTCAATTAATCCACGCATTGTGATCAACCCAGCTCCGCGCCCGGTAGTCTTTCCCATAATCGCTTGCCCGTAATCCAAATCCGGATTCATTCGGGTTGCTGGATTCACAAACCACTTGTTGATTCTGCGGGCGGCATTGTCCGCATACTTCAGTTCGTTTGTGGCGACAAAGGCCTCAGTCAAAATACGGATGGCACGGACTGTCGCTGAAAAATTCCCAGCATCTCCCTTGCCGACCATTTCCTTATTGGTGTGGCCGTCTTTGCGGATGTAGGGAAGCCCGTCAGGCTTCGTTGGATCCGGCCACCAATAAGGTGCGTAACTGACAAAGTCATGCTTATCGCCGGAAGGACCGGCCTGTGCTTTGTCCATTACAGAGTAGATGGGCTGCTTCAGAAGCTTGTCTGCCTCAGTAGTCGGAGATTGCGCCACCGCAAAAAGCGCACATACCGCCCAGCCCATGTAGAAGCGCATCACTTACATTTCCATGTAAGGCATGGCAGGAACTTTGCCCAGCAAGCGAGCATAAACTGTCAACGCACCACGATGGTGTGCCGTATGGTCCGTTATTCCCCCGAAAATTGCTTGCCGCGGGTGGCCCCCCATAATTGGACCCGGCGGTAACGGCGCTATCCACTCGGCGTCCGAATGGGCTTCAATCGTCTTCGCCGCTTCAGCGCAAGCACGATCCACCCACGCTCGTGCGGCCGTCAACGAAGTTACTCCTCGAACTTCCCCATCCATTCGCTCAAAGTCCATATCGAAACCATCTGGTGAGAATGCTCCGCGAAGGAACCACTCAATGGTCTGGGCAGCATGGGCCATCTGACCAGCCACAGTGAACATCCCTTCTTTGGGTGCAAAAGTGGAATCTTCCTCTGTCAGCACGCGGGAAGATCGATCTAAGAACTCTTTCGTCGATGCAATTTCTCCAAGTAACATCTGCTTCATATAGAATTTCTCCTCTTCCCAATATTCTACGCCCGCACTATTTCTTTAGCATGGATTCAAACAATTGCTCATACTGTTTTGTAACTGCGTCCCAGCTATACCGTTCGCGAACCCGTTCTACAGCGGCACGCCTCAGGGCAGCCTGCTGTTCTTCGCTCATCGCTAAAACATCCTCGATTTTTTCCGCCAAATTGAACGATTCAAAAGCCACACCCGCTCCCCCAGCCACTTCGCGATTTTCGTCAGTGTCCAGATACAGCACCAGCGCCCCTCGCCCCATCGCCTCAATCAATGCCGGATGTGTCCCGCCAACTTCGGTTGCATGGATATAAGCGAAACAGTGCGAACCAAGCTCCTTGTAACCTTGTCCATAAATCGCACCAGGTATGACGATCCTCGGATCCTTAGTGTCCCGCACCCTCTGAATGTATTCGTCAGCATATGGCGCATCGCCAATAAGTGCCAACTGCCGGTTAGTATTCACTAACTCAAATGCCTCCCGAACCAGAAGGCCATTGTTTTCCGGCTCCATTCGACTAACATAGAGGAAATAGCCACCCTGCTTCAGACCTAACTGCTGCAATACTTCGGTAGTCTGCAACTTACCCATCTCCGCGCCATATGGAATGAATGTCGAGGTGCGATTGTAAGTATCGCGATAGTACTTTTCAATGGCAGCCGCGTCAGTAACCGTAACGTTAGGCAAGAAGGTTGCCAGCCATTCCGACAGCAGATACCACGCCTGTGCCAGCTTATTCCACTTCTTCCGCTTTCGCTCCAACCCATCCACATTCAAGGCTACGCGCATGCCAACCAGCCTTGGCAGGAAAGTGAAAATAGCGTTAGCTGCATTGCAATAAAGGGCCACATCCACGCGATGAAAAAGCAGGTGTATTGTAGACAGCGCAGTGTGCGCAATGGTGTCGAAATATTTATGACGGATAGTGGGAAGGTAAACCAGATGAACACCCAAGTAAGTAGGTTGCATGTACTTTTGCCGTCCGTAAACGATTACTTGGTGACCGTCGGCTACCAACCGTCGGGCTAACTCTTCGGCGAAGGTTTCAAATCCGCCATAGCTGGCCGGGATTCCTCGAGTGCCGAGGATGGCAATACGCATTTGTAATATTGTAACGGGTATGATCGAATCTTCTTTGGCCGAATGCTTGTCTTTGATATGATCTGACAAGATAGTAACCTAAGTTTAGGGGTGATCAATGTCGCATCGTTTTGTCCTTTTGTTCATGATGGCGTCTGCCGCCAGCTTTTCACAAGAATTCAGATCCACAATTTCGGGCCGCATTACCGACCCCAGCGGCGCTGCCGTCCCAGGCGTAGCTGTAGTGGCCGTTGAGAAAAATACCGGATCCCGGTCAGAAACATCTTCCGGTGCCGAGGGCGAATATTCCTTACCCTTCTTGCCCCCCGGCCCATACACAATAACTGCTGAACGCAGCGGATTCAAGAAGCACTCGCAGGAAGGAATCACCGTGGGTGCCAATCAAAGGTTGTCCGTCGACGTCACATTGCAAATCGGTAGTCAGGTGGAAGCAATCACTGTTACCTCGGACGCCGCCATGTTGCAAACCAGCACGGCCTCAGTTGGCCAGGTTATCAGTCAGGATCAAATTTCAGTAATGCCAATGAACGGCCGCACTGCTTTGACGCTTGCCCAACTTTCCTATGGCGTCACCCCTTCCTCCGATCCACGGTTTACTCGCCCCTTTGACAACGCCGGCCCATCGGGATTTTCGATGGGTGGCGGTCAGGGCCAGTCAAACGAGCTGCTGTTAGATGGCTCCCCGGACATGACAAGGAATCGCCGCGTTGCTTACAATCCACCAGTGGACGCCGTGCAGGAAGTGAAGGTTGAAGCCTTCCAGCCAGACGCTGCTTACGGAAACACCGGCGGTGGAACTGTGAATGTGGTCATGAAAGGCGGCACCAACCAGCTCCATGGATCGTTGTATGAATTCCATCAGAACCAACGGCTGAAGGCTACGCCGTTCTTCACCAACGCTGCCCGCCAGAAGAAACCCGTTACCCGCTTCAACCAGTATGGATTCACAGTTGGTGGTCCAATAGTGATTCCGAAAGTTGTCAACGGAAAGAACAAACTATTTTTCTTTTTCGGCTACGAAGGCATTAAGCAATCCGAACCGGAACCAACGTTTTCCAATGTCCCAACCGACGCGCAACGCAATGGAGACTTTTCATCACTGCTGGCAGTGAATAACTCCTATCAAATTTATGATCCCGCAACCGCCGTTGCACAAGGAGCCCGCATCGCCCGGCAGCCGTTCGCTGGCAATCGCATTCCCGCCAACCGTATCAGTTCCATCTCCAAAAACTTCTTCCAGTTTCTCCCAACTCCGAATTTCGCTGGCACCGCCGATGGCACAAATAACTACTTCAATAACGCCATACGTGCGGACGACTTCTTTTCCTACATGGGCCGCCTAGATTACAACGTTTCCGATCGCCACAAGTTCTTCATCTCAGCCCGCAACAACGATCGCGTGGAAAATCGTGGCAACCGTTTTTCCAACATCGCCACGGGCAGCTTCCTGTCGCGCGTCAACTGGGGTGCCACTTTCGACGATGTGTATACTATCACTCCAACCTTCTTCCTTAACTCCCGCGCCAACTGGACAAGGTTCGAGGAAGGGAACACTCGCCCTCATGATGGTTTCGATTTTACAACCCTCGGCTTGCCTGCTTCCCTAAAAGCAGCTAGCAGCAAGCTGGTGATTCCTCGAATTAACTTTTCCAATTTCACCCCTATCGGTGATAGTGGTGGCGATCTTACTCCCTTCGATTCTTACCAGATTTTCATTGCTGCAACCAAGATCGTCAACAAGCACACAATCAAGTTCGGGACGGATCTACGGACCCAAAGGGAAAGTTCTAATAGCTTTGGCAATTCTTCTGGCGCTTACACCTTCAATACAAGCTGGACCCGGGGACCATTGGACAACTCCACATCAGCGCCCATTGGCCAGGACTTCGGCTCGTTCCTGTTGGGATTGCCTGCTGGCGGTAGTTTCGACGTCAACGCCACCCGCACGCAAAGCGCGAAATACTACGCCCTATTTGTGCAGGACGATTTTCGCCTCAGAAACAACCTGACCTTCAACATCGGCCTGCGATACGAAAAAGAACTCGGCACCATTGAACGCTGGAATCGCACCGTGCGCGGGTTTGATCCAACCGCAAAACTATCGCTCACCGACGCTGCAAAAGCGAATTACAATGCCAGCCCAATCGCTCTACTGCCAGCAGCACAGTTCAATCCAGTAGGCGGTGTATTATTTGCCGATGGCAGCAATCGCAAAGTGTACAATCCGCCAAGCAACGCCTTCAGCCCTCGTTTCGGATTCTCCTGGTCGCCAAATATGCTTGGCACAAAAGCCGTCATTCGCGGCGGCTACGGCGTGTTCTACAGTACCTTCGGCACCACTGGAATTCAGCAGCCTGGCTTCAGCCAAACCACAGCATTGGTGGCCACGCTTGATAATTTCCTAACGCCCGCAACCACTTTCGCCAATCCTTTTCCAACCGGCATCTTACGGCCCAACGGCAACAGCAGCGGTGTGAATACATTCCTGGGTCAAACCGTGTCCTTCGCCACACCCAACCCCAAACAACCCATCACGCACCGCTGGAATTTTAATATTCAACGCGAACTGGCAAAGAATCTATTGCTGGAAATGGGCTACATGGGGTCGCACGTGACCGGCTTAGGAGTCGATCGCGGACTCAACTATGTACCGGAACAATTTCTGTCGTCATCCCCCACAAGGGATCAGGCCACAATAGACCGTTTGACATCTTTGGTCTCCAATCCTCTGCGCAATCTCATCCCAGGAACCGGGCTAAACGGTAACACCACCAGCACGGAAACCCTGCTCCGCAAGTATCCGCAATTCTCCGGTGATGGCGGCGTTACCCAAGGCGGGCAGAGCCTTGGTTATTCCAACTTCCACATGTTCCAGGTTCGCTTGGATAAGCGCTTCACTAATGGGTTGCAATTTCTCACGAACTTCCAATTCTCGAAGTTCATGGAAGCCACCAATCGTTTGTATACCGCCTCCGACGCACTTCAGTATCGTGTAGCTGGCGAAGACCGGCCCTTCCGGTTCGTCTTCTCCAGCAACTATGAACTGCCTTTTGGCAAAGGCAAAAAGTTCATGGGCAACGTTGGATCCTGGGGTAATCGTTTAGTGGGCGGATGGCAAATGGCTGGAATCCTCAACTTGCAATCGGGCGGCCCTATCGAGTTCGGCAATGTACTTTATTACGGTGGCGACCTGCAATGGAATGCGAGGAATCTGGCACGCGTATTCGACGTGACTCGATTTGAACGAAATACAACGTTGCAACTGGACCGTAATCGCCGGACCTTCCCACAAGCCTTCCCTGCTTACCGTGGAGATAAAATTAGTAACATTGATCTGTCTGTAATCAAGACTGTGGCTATCGTAGAACGAGTAAATTTGCAAATTCGCGGAGAATCGTTCAACTTGTTCAATCACGCGATTTTCAATGGACCAGACGTCAACCCAATCAACCAGAACTTTGGCCGGATCACGTCGCAATCGAATCTTCCACGGACGATTCAAGTAGCGCTACGGCTTACTTTTTAGCACGGCGCCGCTCCACCTTGATTCGCCTGCCGTTCTCAGGGCCACCGATGCGTTCCGCGTGGACTCGGTCTAAATCCGGGTCCATGCTTAGCGTTGGCGGTTCGGCTGGATAGCGCCAATTTTCTGGATCTGCTGGGGGCTTAAATTCATCCGTGCTAAACACGCGCGCAGCCTCACCAGGCCCAGCAACTTCAAGCGAAAGTGCCACCGTGCTGCCAGGACCTTGGAAATAGGGAACTCGAATAGTATGCATGCCACCTGCCAGCCGGATGCTGCCCAAGCGAACCATGGTGGGATGAACTCCGTCGTTGTCGGCGATCAGCTGGCCGTCAACGTAGAGCATGGCGCCGTCATCTGAAACAAGCCGGAACCGGTATAGACCAGGCTTCTCAATCCAAAATTTCCCGGTGTAGTCAATTGCGAACCATTCAAAGCGCGAAGTGACGCCCGGAAATCCCAGTTGAAAATCCTGCGGAGGAATGTTCAGGGATGTGGTGTAGATGGATCCAACGGGCTTGTACCGCGAAAGCTCAGACAAAGAACTGGTGCGATTAGAAATGTGATAAATTTCACCTCGAAGCCCGGACGGGATTACTACTGTTGTTCCGAAAATGGGTACGGGTTCTTGCGAAAAAGTAAGGATTGGTATCAGCGCCAACAGGAATCGCATAAGAACATTACGAACCAAGGCACTGCGCGGTTGCAACAAATTCGATCCTAACCTCTTCGGAGAGCCTTCATCGGATCCACCGACGAAGCTCGCAATGCCGGTGACAAAACAGCTATCAGCGCAGACGCTGCCAGTACCCCCACAGCCGCTGCCAATGTCCAATACGGTAAATCGCCTTTAGGTAGCAGCTTCTGCTTTTCAGCAATGTTCACTGCATAAAGTGCCAGGGGAACTCCCAATACCAAACCTGCGCACGCCAGCCCCATGCCTTCCCTCATCACCTGACCCATCACATCTCCACGCGATGCTCCTAGCGCAATTCGGATGCCAATCTCCGGCGTACGCCGCGCAGTTGTGTGCGACATCAACCCGTATAAACCCACCACACACAGGACCAGCGCCAGAACTCCAAAGCTTCCACATAACCACGCAAATAGCCGTTCCCGTTGCAGGGTTCGCGAAATTTGTTGTTCCATCGTGAATATGTCTACAAACGGCAAATCGCGATTCAGGTCTCTTACAACGTTTTGAACAGCACTGAGTGTGAACAACGGTGGAATTGCGGTCCTCAACACAATCGTCGCCGATTGCCGGGCGTAATCAAAAGGTACATAAGCTACTGGTGGGCTTTGGGACATTCTTGAATAGCGAGCCTTTTGGGCCACCCCCACTACCAATAAATCATCACGATCGATAAAAACTCGCGCACCCACTGGAGACTGCAACCCCAATTCCTTAACCAGGTCCTCACTGATCACAACAACCTTCGCGCCGCTTCGTGATTCTTCGGCAGTAACAGCCCGGCCCGCAATTATCGGAACACCCAGCGCGCTTAGAAAAGAGGAGTTACTATGATGAATTGCCGAGGAAACTCCCTTCGGTTGGCCGGTAATCTTAACGTCTTCCGAATATCCTCCGCCTTGCATAGGTCTTGTGCGCGACAAACCCACTGCCACTATGCCTGGAACATTTGCCAACCGCTCCTCCAGATTTAAATAGAACTGGCGAAGCTGGACGTCTTTGTAACCTAACTCCCCTGGCCGCAAGTCGAAAAGCAATAGGTGGGCGCGTTCAAAACCTGCATCACGATTCACCAATTCATTCAAATTACTCGTAAATAGAATCGATGCAGTTACCAGCAACACACCTAAAGAAACCTGAACCAGAACCAGTATTTTCGCCGGAACCCACCGTCTGCGGCTTGCCGTGCCGCTACTGCCAGCGCCTTCTTTTAACGCGGGTGACGCATCAATGCGAGAGGCTCGCCAAGCCGGGTACAGGCCAAACAACAGCGCCGTTAATAGTGTTACCATCGCCGTTGCCGCAAGGGAACGCCCGTCAGGCTCAAGCGTAAGCGCCATTCCATCGAATCCTCTGGGGAGCAAATTGATCATCAATTTACACAAAATCGCAGCAACTCCGACACTTAGTGCTCCACCCATCGCCGCCAGCATCAGACTCTCCGTAAAGAACTGACGCATTAATCGGCCGGTACGGCATCCTAACGAAACGCGAAGCGCCACTTCCTTTTCCCTGGCCACAGCTCGAGCCAACAATAAGTTCGCGATGTTTGCACAAGCGACAACCAAAACCATCGAAACCAAAGCAAAAAGTATCCAAACCGGATCTCCGAAGGTGCGGCGGATGGAACCCAAGCCATGGCTCGCTTCCGAAATCCGAATGTGGGGCGTCCCCTCGGGCGATTTTGGCCTTGCCATCCAACTGGATGAAAACGGCATATCCAGTAAATTCCGCAGCTCATTCTCACCTACATCGGGCGCTCTTCTTGCAATTAACTGCATCCACCAGGATTCGCCAGTAACACTGGCCTTCCTGAACCAGCTGTCCTCACCCAGCAATTGAGGGCTTTGCAATAGCGGCGCATAAATATCCGTTTCTTCGCCCGGAACAATGCCCAGGAAACCTTGCGGCAAGATGCCAGCGATTGAGTAAGCAACGTTGTTGATACGGATAGCTTGACCAACAACTGTGGAATTCCGGCCTAAGTGCCGCGACCAAAAACGATGAGTCACAACAACTACAGGAACTGCTGCTGGATTGTCATCCGCATCCACCAACAAGCGGCCCTCGAACGGCTGCAATTGCAGCGCTCTAAAAAAATTACCAGTAACTCCGCGCACACGCGCCACCGCTACTTTGCCGGCAAAACTGGTGCTCGCCAAAGTGCTGCTAACATGACCAGCCACCTCGGCCTTGCCCGCCAAAGCAGTACGCATTTGTTGATAACTTACGGTGCTGAAGTAGTCCGCAACTCTCATTGCTCCGTCAGGGAACCCGCTCCCTGACGAGCCGCGGTAAAGTCCCTGCGGACGGTCCTTTGATTCCCACAGCACCTCCACCAAATTCTCCGGCGATGGAACCGGTAAGGTTCGCCAAAGCACAGCATCAGCCAGAGTAAGAATTGCAGTTGTTGCACCGATACCCAACGCTAATGACAAAATAGCCGCCACCGTAATGGCTGGTGTTTTGCGCATCATTCGCCATCCGAAGGTGACGTCCTGACCAATTTGAGTTAGCCAACTCCAAACACTTTCATCCCGGCATTCTTCCTTAATCTGGTCCACACCACCAAATTCGCGCCGAGCCTTGCGCATCGCATCGCCGCGCGTCATCCCCTGCTTTTCGTATTCATCGATTAGTGATTCCAGATGATGCCGAACTTCGCGTTCCAGCTCCGTCTCAACTTTTTGCCATGGCCATTGCATACTTAAGCCTCCAGCACCCAGTTGATTGCACTGGCGTATCTTGCCCACTCTTCCAGTTCATCGGCCAGCTGTTTTTTTCCCGTCCGGGTAAGCGCATAGAACTTAGCCATGCGTCCACTCTCCGCTTCGCGCCATTCACTGCTTACCAATCCTTTTTTCTCCAGACGATGCAGTGCGGGATAAAGCGATCCCTGTTGAACGTCCAGGACTTGTTTTGAAGTCAGCAGAATTTT
>JAYUSZ010000422.1:0-7297 GCA_043755435.1 Bryobacterales bacterium
GGAATTCAATTCGTCAACGGTGCCGTAGCATTCAATCCGCGTCGAATCCTTGTCCACCCGCTGGCCGCCTACCAGCGAAGTTTTCCCCTTATCTCCTCCACGGGTATAGATCCGGTTTAGAGTAAGGCTGGGTTCGTTATAAATTTCACTCATTACTCGATGATATCAGCGAGGTTGCGTTGCTCCAGCAGGTTTCGGCGCAGCAGTGCCACCGCCCTGCCCCGGTCCACGCTGCCCCGGCAGTGGCTGCGTAAGATACATTGCAATGTCTTTTGCGGCCTTTGTTTCCACACCTGGTTTCTGCAGAAAGCCAAGATCACGGAACCAATCAATGTAGCGGTATTGCCAGGTACCAAATGGTATGGCGTTGCGATCGGTCAAACCACCAGACTGACGACTTCCGTCAGGCAGCGCGTCCCCTGGATGGCGTCCATTTCCATAAACGTGCATTTCAATATTCGGAATTCCAACCGCCAACATTGCGCTGAAGTATTCCATGGCCCAAATGGCGTGGCCTCGATCACCAGAGCCACCAGTGGCCAGAAATGCCGGCGGAGTATTGCGTGGAATCGGCGGCGCCGTGCGGTTGCGTGCGAAAGGCGTAGGGCCGGGATAAATGATGCCTACATAATCTGGACGTGAGGAAATGCCCGCCAGCGGATCAGTTGGATCGCTGTTCTTCTTGTCAAAGTCTTCGAATAGTACCGCCGCTGGAGCAGAAAGTTCCGCACCTGCGGAGAAACCCATCATGCCGATCTTATTCGGATCAATGTTCCATTCCTTCGCATAAGCACGCACCAGACGGATTGACTGTAAGGCATCGTTCACCGCGTCAACCTGAGCATTGTAGCCGTCCTTACGCAGACGATTGCGCAAGATGATCGTAGTAACGCCGTAGTTGTAGAAAAAGGGAACAAAATCCGCACTCTCAGTGCCCACGTTCAAAGTATTGTGTCCACCACCAGCCGCCAGGATTAACGCAGCGCCAGTGTTGATGCCCCGGTCCACAGTGTGTACTTCAATGGAAGGATTGTGAATGTTGACGATGCTGTTAATGCGGCCCGGAACAGTTTGACTCATATTGTATTGCTCAGCTTCACGCACTTTTTCCATTTTCAGGAATGGCGAGTTAGCTGGGTAAAGTGGAACCACAATGCCCCCTTGTAAGATTGGCAGTGGAACATAAGGGCCGTCAGTTACTGGTCCCGGTTTCGGTAATCCTACAGCAGCAGGAAGAGGCGGCAGAGGAGTTCGTCCCTGCGCAAAGGCGAATGGAACCGCTAGTGACGATACGGCAAAAAATACAGGAATAGACTCGATAATGCTTCTTTTCATAGGGGTGTTCTTGCGAAACTATATCACAAATTATCCCTTCTTCCCTTGTATCTGCCAATCTGTAAACGGGCTTCTTGCACCTTCAATGTTGACGTTCAACAAGTAAGGCTTATCCGAAGCAAATGCCCGCGCCATGGCACCCTCCACTTGATCCAGGCGTTCAATCGTTTCACCCTTGCCGCCAAATCCCTGCATAACCAAATCGTATCGAGTCTGCCGTAACTCGCAGGCCACGTTAGTGCCATTCAATGCACCTTGTAACTCGCGCTCAAGGCCCCAACCACCATCGTTACCTACAATTACTATGATCGGTAAGTTGTATCTCACTGCAGTATCTAACTCGGCTATGTAGAACCCCAGTGAGCCGTCTCCAGTGATCATCACAACACGCTCCTTCGGCCTGTGCATTTGCATGGCAATCGCATTCGGCAGAGCTGATCCAATGGTTCCCAAGGGTCCAATGCGCATCCAACCGCCAGGACGCACCGCACTGAATCTGGCGCGGCCCCAATGGATGAAATCGCCGCCATCCCAGGAATACAATGGAGTCACCGGCATTACCCGCCATAGCTCCTCGAAAAAACTAGCCGGATGAATCCGTTTGTTCCGCGCATTGGCAGATGCAGTCGTACGCAGTTCGTCCTGCCAGGCATCGCGAAATAGTCTGGTTCGCCTAATCCATGGGCCCAAGGCTGGCCAGGAAAGTCCGCCAGCCATCTCTTCCAGCATCACCTTCAACGCCGCCTTAACGTCCGCACACACGCCTAATTCAAGCTTACGATTATGGCCCAATTCCTGCGAATGAATGTCCACTTGAAGAAACTTCGCGTCGGGCGAAAACAAGCGTGGGCCTCCCATCGCCAGCCGATAATCGATGCGCTTGCCAAGCACTAGTACCACATCTGCTTCTTTGAAAATACTGTGAACTGCTTTGTTCAAGGCGCCGTCAGCGTAGCCCATGTTGTAACGGCTTAAATCGCTGATAATCCCGCGTGCCATTGTCACGCTGTAATAAGGCAACTTGGTAACTTGCAGAAACTTACTAAGCTCATTGCCAGCATCGCTCCACCACACTCCGCTACCCGCGATAACCACCGGGCGCTCTGCGCTCCGAAGCACTTGTAGCATTTTCTTTAAATCGCCCCGATCCGGGATCGCGCGGCTACCCATGGTTGGCGCAGAAACGGGTATGCCTGTCTTCGCCTCGCCCGTAAATAGATCCACCGGAATAGTTAAGTGTGTTGCCCCCATTCTGCCGCTACACGATTCGCGATACGCGCGACTGAGCAAAAATGGCACTTGCGCCACACTGGCTGCCTCCGCTGCCCACTTACAAACAGGCCTAGCCATTCCCACCTGGTCCATATCCTGAAACACCACCCGTTCGCGCATGTTAATCGCCGGTGCTCCACTTACAGCAATCAGCGGACTGCCGGCAAGTTGCGCCGTCGCAATACCAGTAAGTGAGTTAGTATGGCCAGGTCCGCCAGTCACTAGTGATAACGCAGGCTTGCGCGTCAGGCGCGCCCAACAGTCAGCAGCATGCGTCACCCCCGATTCGTGACGGAAGTCCACAATTTGCAATCCGCGCGCTGAAGCAACGGAAAGCACCTCGTTTAAATGGTCTCCCACCAGGGTAAAAATCCGATCGATGCCCAAGCTCTCACAAGCATCTACAAAAAGCTCTGCTCCATTAGCCATGTTTTGTCATACTATAACGTCTGATATGAAAAAAGTCCTCTTTTCTTCACTGCTCGCATTTTTCAGCCTGCCCACCTTAGCGCAGAACTACGATCTGCTGCTGAAAGGCGGTCATGTGATTGACCCCAAAAACAACATCAACGGCCGCCGGGATGTGGCCATTACTGCCGGCAAAATCGCCGCCGTCGCCGTGAATATACCAGCCATTCAGGCCAAGAAAGTGGTTGATGTGTCCCGCTTCTACGTCACCCCCGGCCTTGTCGACATTCACGTTCACGTATTTGCCGGAACCACTGGGACCGACCTTGCGGGAGGCTTGGCCAGCCTTATACCCGATCATCATTTGTTTCAAACCGGCGTCACTACGGCAGCGGATGCGGGTAGTTCCGGTTACAAAAACTTCCCCGAATTCCGCGACCGCATCATCAAACATTCAAAAGCGAAAATCTACGCTTTTTTGAATATCGGTGCCAACGGCATGGGCGGCACCTCGAATGAACAGGACATGTCCAGCATGGACGCCAAGGCAACCGCCGCCGCAGCTTTGGAAAACAAAGAAATTGTGGTCGGCATTAAGACAGCCCATTTCGCAGGGCCCGAATGGACACCGGTGGAACGTGCCGTTGAAGCCGGCACGCTGGCCAACATCCCCATCATGGTGGACTTCGGTCTGATAGTTCCAGGCCGTCCCATCGACAAGTTGTTCCTGGAAAAAATGCGTCCCGGTGATATCTACACACACATGTATAGGCCCTTTGATCCGTTTCTTGACGATAAAGGCATTGTCCAGAACTTCTATCAGGCAGCGCGGAAACGCGGCGTGATTTTCGACGTCGGCCATGGGGCCGGTAGCTTGGCGTTTCAATGGGCTGTGCCGGCGATGAAGCAAGGCTTTGCGCCCGATTCCATTTCAACCGATCTCCACAGCGGCAGCGTCACTGGCGGAATGAAGTCAATGCTCACCGTAATGTCGAAGTTCCTCAATATGGGCATGGGGCTGGATCAGGTGATTCGCAAGTCTACATGGAGCCCGGCGCGTGAAATCCACCGCGAGCAACATGGGCATCTTACTGTTGGAGCCGAGGCGGATATCGCCGTACTGCGCTTGGATCAAGGAAAGTTCGGCTTCACAGATGTGGAGAACGACCGCATGGATGGCACCCAAAAGCTGGAATGCGAATTGACCTTACTTGCTGGACGCACCGTCTGGGATCTGAACGGAATAACAAGCCAGGACTGGAAAAAACGCGGACGAACGCTTCCTCGGAAACAAGTTTACTGAAGGTGTACGCTTAAATTTGCATATGTACATCAACAGGTGTACAATCATCATATGGCAGTCACAGCAACACAATTACGTAAGGATCTATTCCAAACACTTGATGGTGTAGCCGCAGGCACGGCAGTGGATGTCAGCTATAAAGGCACTATCTTGCGCATTTCTCCTCTGGCGAATGTATCCAAGCTTTCCAGAGCCGTGAAGCGCGACATCCTTATGGCTGATCCGCAATCGATTGTTGAATCCGATACGGAACTACAAGCGGAATTGGAGGAAGGTTGGCGTAAAGGAGATAAACGCTTCTGAGCGTCGCATACCTGGACACGCATGCCGCGATTTTTCTGGCCGCCGGAGCTGTGGAAGAATTCAATAAAGAGGCGAAACGGCAGATTGACGCCAACGATCTACTGATTTCACCCATGGTCTATCTCGAGTTAGACTACCTTTTTCACCGTGGAAAAATTCGGGTTCAAGCAAAGAAGCTGCTCTCCATCCTCAGCCTGGACTTTGGGGTTCAGCTATGTCAGTTCCCCTTCGCGCGCGTGGCTAAAGAAGCAACTGAAATCCAATGGACCAACGATCCCTTTGATCGCATCATTGTTGCCCAAGCCATTGCAAATCAGGAATCTCTCCTGATCACAAGAGATAAACTAATTACCAAACATTACCGTAAAGCCACCTGGTAGGTACTCATGGCTAAGGGGACCCTAATCAAAAGCAGCGAATTGGATTTAGGCGCTTCTTCTGGTAAGCAGGTTGGTGGGGGAAGTAGCCATGCCTACATGCACAGCGCCCACACACTTTCTGCCGTTTGGCGCGGTCGTTTGGGTTTGCCGGTTTGTACTGCCTATAACCCATCGGTCCCCGAACTCGATTCCACCGGCACAAACATACATTGCATTTCTGATATCTGTGGCTACTGGAGCAAAACGGTTCGCACAAACCAGTTGGCTGCGACGAGACAAGGCGTGCATGGAATGCTGGGACTCAAGCGGTTTCCCGGCGATGACACGATCCGCAATCTGTTTCGGCAATTCGGGAGGGGGAAGTGCAGCGGTTCTTTGAGCCAATGACGGAATGGATGATGGCTCCCGCAGCACCTGCTCAGCGAGTTTCGTAGGGTTAGTGGAATATCACAGCACAAGGAGCCTGGCACGCTCAGATCTCAAGTGTTCTTATGCGGGGCGGAATTAAAGAAACAGGAGAACGATATCGTTCTTTCTCTGGCCACCTGCTGGGGCGGTCTCACAACGCGCATCTCACTGCTTACCAGTATCTTGGCTTGGGTTATTACAATATCTCCGAAGTTAGCTCTAGCTAGTGGCGTCAGCCTGATTCGGCTTGCGTCGCGAATTTTCCAAGTTACGCTCCAACTTCGGAATTCAGGTTAAAAGGCGCAATTGTAATTACCTGCCCTGGTTTGGAGTTCACAACAGAGTTTCGTCAAGCGTCCATTGATGAAACCTGGATTCACATTCGAAACGTGAAGCCGGAAATGCCCTCGAATGCGGATTGTCAAGCCGAGGTTCGAGCCGAAATGTTCCCGTCGGCAACCATTAAGTTCACCACCAAACCAGAGTTTCGAATTGAAAAAGAAGTAGTGAAAGGAAGTTTCGGATTACGATTGCTTTTTCGGGCAAACTATCCGGTGAGCCTGTGTAAGTCAGTTGTGTTAAGTTCCACAGCCGCCGGAGCTCCGTTTTGCGCGTGTTTCTCAAAAGCCGTTCAACAGCCGTGAAGTTACGCGTACTCATGTTACGAAAAGGATAAGAGACTTTCCAGCCAGTTAAACTGCTTTGCGCAGTGCTTCCCGCAATTCCCGAAAATCGTCGAAGACTGCGTCTGCCTGACTAGAAACAACAACACCCTCATGGCGTTTTTGCAGCGTCAACGCACCAAGTGCTGACTTTGCTCCGGCAATATCTTTTTTCGCATCATCACCGATAAACCATACTAATTCACCAGTTTTCAAGGACAACCTTTCCAATGCCATATTAAATGGTTTAGCTGCGGGCTTTTCCGCTCCGGCTTCTTCGCTGGTAACAATATGATCAAAATGATGGTCAAGGCCGAAATAGATCAGCTTGCGAAACTGTATCTGCGCCGTTAGGTCAGTTACTGCTGCCGCTGGAATTCCAGCCACTCGTAAGTCTTCCAGGAACTCCTTCACCTGCGGAAACAGCCGGCTGGCGGAAAGAAAGCTGCGCCAATAAGTTTGCTCCAAGTCCAGTGCCATCAGCGGTTGGCTCTTCATTCCTAAGCGCTCCAGTGTACGGGCAAAGTAGAGCAGACGGCTGTGTGCGGAAGCCGTTTCCTTTAAGATGGCCTTCACTTCTCGGCGAGCTTCAGCCAATGCTGGCTCAAACTCGTTTTGCTTCACGCCTAAAAGCCTGATAGCCTTGCGCATTGCCGCATCGGACGCAATTGCGTGCGCTGGATCGTAAGGATACACGGTGTTGTCAATGTCCATCAATACCGCACTGGGACGCTTACTGAACGCTGGCTTGTTTCGTATCTCCATTGACTAACCATTCCCCCGTGCACGTAAAGCTTCCGCAACTTCTACCAGCGTGATCAATTGCATCAGCCCGATCATGCCGCTTTCCCAGCGCGCGTCCAATGCCATTAACTCTTCCAGATGGGGCACTAACTGCCCTGCAGCCACTTCTAGATCTTCCGGTTGTAAGTCGCCTTCAATTCGTAGTTCTACACCGCTGTTCTCTTCACCAATGGACATATCCACGTGAAGCCCACAAAGGCTCACCAGAATCCGAATGAGCTTTTCATAATACAATCCGCGGCGCAGGTTTACGCACAGCCGCAAGCGAATGTCGTCTGGCCTCTCGGGACGAGTCAAATCTTCGCGATTCACAGGCTCCAAAGTGAATACCAAATCGGCTGCTTTCGACTGAGGGTGAATATACCGTTCGGCATCAGGATAGCGATGCTCCAGTGACTCCAGAACTTTCGCTTCAGGGTGGC
>JAYUSZ010000423.1:0-19223 GCA_043755435.1 Bryobacterales bacterium
AGGGTCACGCGGCGCAGATATACTTCCCGTTTTGCCGCGGCGCTGGGTTGAATCCCTTTCGCTTTCAGTTTGTCGTAGACGAAATGATCGATCTCGTTCCGAGCCCATTTCTTTCCCGTCTCATCCATCGTCGGAGGAACTGCGGATGTTACAGGCTGTATCGCCCACCAGCGGAGTTGTTGCGGTTTGAAGGTCGGGCCGTTCTGCCCATAGGTGATTGAGGTTGCCAGGGTCGCAAGGAGAATTCCAGTGCTCAAAACCCTACTGTGGGCTTTAGGATCGACATTTCGGATCAGCGGCATAGATGGTATGGAAATGTTCTCACATATTTCATGTTGATGTCAACCGAATAGCCTTGTGTTACGAACAGCGTGTAATGAGGCGGCGAGCTTTCCCCAAGAGAAACACAGTGGAGGACATTGAGTTACTGGCCAAAGTAGTCAATGAAATGCACCAGCATGCCGGCCGGCGGCAAATCATTATCGGAGAAGCAAATCTCGACGATCCGGCGATGGATTAACGAAGGCCTGCGGGGTTCCTGTTCGAGCCTATCTGGTATTGACCGCAATGGACCCGGCAACGAACAAACTGCTTTGGACAGAGACAGCGTCAGCAAAGCAACCCAAGGAACAAACGACGCCGGGCAACCGGGCGATTAGCTTCTGGCACCTGATTGGCCCAAGCTAGCTACTCTCCAACTTACTATCTACTCAATACTGATATACTAACCGCCGACCCATTTTTGTTCGTTTGAGGAATCCATGCCGATATCTAAGATGCACATTGCGCCCCTGCTATTGACCTTTACTTTAGCGATCTCCATTCACCCATCCGCCTTCGCTCAAGTCTCAAGAGCTCAGATTAGTGGCACTGTTCGTGATTCAACTGGGGCTGTGGTGCCAGAAGCTGCGGTTCTATTGCGCAGCGCTGCGACTAATGTCGAGACCCGCACCGCCACCAACGAAAGCGGCGTGTTTATTATTCTCAACATACTCCCAGGAAGTTATACATTAGAGGCCTCCCGCGCCGGTTTCGCCACCAGTCGCATCGATACCTTTAGCCTTGTGGTGAATCAATCCTCCGTTTTTGACTTTATGTTGCCCGTGGGTAAGGTGCAGGATTCGGTTACAGTTGAAGCCGTTGGCAGCCAAATACAGAGCGCTTCAGCCGAACTTGGCGGCGTGTTAACCCGCCAGCAAGTGGTGGATCTTCCCACCGGCCGCAATATTCAGAACCTTATGCGGATGACGCCGGGAGTTACTCCAGTGGCCACCGGTCAGTCCAGCATCCCATCAGTGAATGGCCAAGTGAATCGCAGCAGCATGTACATGCTGGACGGTACGCCCAACCAATCAACCTTCATGAGCAATTTGGCTCTGAACCCAATCATGGAGACCATCGAGGAGTTCAAGGTGCAATCCCACAACGATTCGGCCGAGTTTGGCGGCGTGATGGGAGGAACGATCAACACTGCCACCAAGTCTGGCACCAACGAACTGCGGGGTCAGGTTTGGGAAATCATGCAAAACGACGCCTTCAACGCCCGCAACACATTCAACCCTTCCGTAAACCCATTTAAAGGCCATACATTCGGCGGTGTTGTTGGAGCACCGGTTTGGCTGCCGAAATTGTATAACGGCAAGAACCGCACTTTTTTCTTCTTCGGCTATCAACAGAACCGCGCCCATTCGCCTTCGCTCAGCTACCTTCGGGTTCCAACAGCCGCAAACCTCAATGGCGATTTGAGCGATTGGCCAAAGCAGATTTTCAATCCATACACCACGCGCGCCAATCCGGCTCAAGCAGGCAGCTTTATTCGCGATCCGTTTCCAGGCAATGTTCTTCCCGCCAGCATGATCAATCCCGGAATGTTGTTCTTCGCCAAAACTGTTTTGCCTCCAACCGAACCTACTGGCGTGGCGGATCGCAACGCGATCAACCGCACTCCGAACACCGCGCGCACACAGTGGTTCAACATCCGTGGCGACCATAAATTCAGTGATAAGGACACCGTTACCGGACGATATACAGGAAACTTCACCCCCGCCACATCGGCCGTAAACATTCCCGCCATGGTCAGCGAAACCAAAGCCCGCGCCCATAACGTAAACGCAAGTTGGGTGCATACCTTCGGACCCAGCGCCGTGTTGCAGGCTCAGTTTGGACGCGTTCTGCAGTGGAACAGCACTTACAACCACTACCGTTCACTTGCAACTGACTTCACTAGCAAAGTAGGATTTTCCGCCAACTCGCTGACCCCCTATTCAAGCGGTGTGAACCTGATTCCAGGATTGAACGTAGCCAACTTTTTCAGCACTGCGGAAAACTATTCTCTCTCCCGCAACGCCGATAACTACACCGGCAAGGTTGGTTTTTCTGTTTTGAAGGGCCGGCACATGCTGAAGATGGGCGCCGAATTTAATCGGGTGGGCTACGGTGCCGTGATCGACACTACCTCAGTCAGCTTTGCTGATGCGCAGACTTCTGACCCCACGCGCCAGGCCACCACGGGCTCTTCTCTTGCTTCTTACTTGCTGGCGATTCCCGATAGCGCCACTCGCCGCGATGTGATCGAAACCATTCCCGGCACGGCTGGCGTGATGGGTTTTTACTTTCAGGATTCATGGAAGGTCTCAACCAACTTGACGGTGAACATGGGCCTTCGCTACGACCGTACTTTCACACCATCAGCCGGGACTGAAGCTGACAATAACAACAAAATCGGGAATATGGATTATCAACGAGGTGTCTACATTCTGCAGGCCACCGCACCTTCTTGCGCCGTGGCGGGTAAGTTCCCTTGTATTCCAACTCCAGCAGGAGCTCCCGCTGGTTATCTGCCTCCAAATGTTGTTGTTTCCCCTTCTGGTAAGATCCTAAAAGACACAACGATGAACTTTCAGCCGCGCCTTGGTCTTGCTTACCGCATGGGCCCCAAGACGGCAATTCGCGCTTCGGCAGGTATGTTCTTTGATAATTATTCTGGCATCACACAGATTGCCCGCAATCCAATTGGCACTTGGCCCAGCCTAGGATTCACCTCTGCCTCAAACATGAATTTGCCAACCAGTGCCCAAGTACTACCCTCCGTATTCGCATCCAATCCGCTGCCCTCGGCGGTCTTTCCACTGGCCGATCCTTTCGTCCAGACAGCCTTTTTTCTCGATCCCAATTGGAAAAACGCTTATTCTATCCAGTGGAATTTCGGCGTGCAGCGCCAAGTGACGAATAACACCGTGGTCAATGTCAATTACGTTGGTTCTGGCAGCCATCGTACTGATGTGGGTGGCCGTTACGGCGTGGCCTTGAGGCCAGGTCCCGGCAACTTCCGTGAGCGCTTGCAGTTCCCTTACATGGCTATCCCCACTTCTTGGGATCGTAGCTGGGGTAATTCAAATTATCATTCGTTGCAGAGTTCCATTGACCGGCGCTTTGCTGGGGGCTTAGCTCTGACCGCATCTTATACCTGGAGCAAATCCATCGATCCAGGCTCTTCCGGCTTTTTTGGGGTGGAAGGCAATTCTATTCAGAACCCATATGATTCGCGGGCCGACCGTAGTGTTTCAAGCTTCGACGTCCCTCACAATCTTGTGATCAGTTGGGTCTACGATCTGCCCATCGGGACTGGCAAATTGCTGCACACCGGCAACAAAGCCGCCGATTATATTCTGGGCAATTGGCAAGTAAATGGTATCGCCGACCTGCGCTCAGGGAATCCCGTGAACATAACGATTACCGGCGATATTGCCAACACCGGCAACGTCAACTACATGCGGCCTAACGTTGTGGGTGATTGGCGTATTGATCAGCCATCGCGAGCCAAGTGGTTTAATACATCCGCGTTCGCTGCTCCAGCTGCATTTACCTTTGGCAACGCCGGTCGTAATATTCTACGCACCGATCCGCCAAGGCGTATGGACCTTTCCGTGTTCCGGAAATTCCCTATCACCGAACGAGTTTCAGCAGAATTCAGAGCTGAAGCCTATAACGTTTTGAACGTTGTCACCTATGGCGCCCCGACCTCGGATTTTGCCAATATCAACTTCGGCAGGGTCTTGAGTGCACAAGCATCCAGATCGCTGCAGTTGGGGCTGAAGCTCTACTTTTAAGGAACACGCGCAAAACGGAGATCCGGCGGCGACAGACCTTCGTGTTCCTTCAACATTGGTGGCCTGCCGCCGGGCCCTTTGCGCTTCTAAGACGTAACTGACATAGTCACCGCGCTGGTATACACTGAGTGAATCCATATGATCACCAGACGACATGCCCTTAGTCTGCTCGCCGCGCCCGCGCTGATAAACGCCCAACCGGCCAAAGATAATATTGTTTTTATCCTGGTTGACGATCTGAAGTGGAATGCCCTCAGTTGTCTGGGCCATCCATGGGTAAAGACTCCGAACATTGATCGCATTGCAGCGGAGGGAGCGAACCTGAAAAATACGTTCGTTACCACGCCGTTGTGCTCTCCGTCACGCGCAAGTTTTCTAACCGGCCGCTACGTCCATTCTCACGGCATCAAGACCAACCAAAATAACAATGAGGCCAGTTTCAAACTGAACTTTTCAGCTATCGCCTTGCAAAAAGCTGGTTACGAAACTGCTCATGTGGGCAAGATCCACATGGGTAACGATTCTTCTCCCCGGCCTGGCTTCGATCATTGGGTGAGCTTCAAAGGGCAGGGTGTTTATGCCGATCCACCGCTAAACGTCGATGGCAAGGAATCCAGACACGAAGGATACATGACGGACCATCTGAACGATTACGCCGTTAAGTTCCTTGAGAAGCCTCATAGCAAACCATTCCTGTTGTATCTAGCGCACAAAGCGGTTCATGGGCCATTCACTCCGGCCGATCGGCATAAGGGTCTGTATCAGGGTGCGAGTGTTCCTAAAACACCTGCGCATATGGACAAGTTCGACAATAAACCGGTGATGACCCGTCAGATCGATGGCGCCCCAGCATTCGATACAAACAAGTGGCCCAGTGAAGATATTGCACTGAATCAGATGCGCTGTCTGGCATCGATCGATGATGGCGTTGGACGAATCCTCGACACTCTGAAGAAGACCGGTAAGCTGGATAACACGCTGGTGATCTTCACGTCCGACAATGGCTACTTCTGGGGTGAACATCATTTGGGCGATAAGCGCTGGGCCTACGAAGACTCAATTCGCATCCCCATGGTTGCCCGCTATCCGAAGTGGATCAAACCAGGGTCTTCCATTGAAGGCATGGCTTTGAACATCGACATTTCGCCAACGTTTCTTGAGGTAGCAGGGCTGCCCACGCCAGCTTCAATGCATGGCCGCTCGTTGGGTCCACTGTTGCGCGGCAACACTCGGAATTGGCGGAAATCATTCCTAGCCGAGTACTTCGAGGAGCAACAGAACGTTCGTGTGCCCACATGGCAAGCTATTCGCACCGCTCAACACAAATACGTCCACTATCTTCAGCACGGGGAGTTTGATGAACTCTACGATTTGAAGGCCGACCCTAACGAGCTGAAAAATCTGATCAGCGATCCAGCATCAAAGAAGCTTCTGGCCAGCCTTAAAACCGAATTGGCGGACATCAACAAGAGGACTCCATGAGTAAGCACAGTTGACATCACTCAGACGATCTTTGCTTTTAGCAACTCAGTTTCTGTAGCAATTCCATTACTCAAGAACAAATCTCTGAGTACGGAATTTTTCGTTCAAGTGAAGGAGTGTCGAAAACCAGAAAGAAGAGGTGGGAAATGGTCGGGCTGGCGAGATTCGAACTCGCGGCCTCTTGCACCCCAAGCAAGAAATATCAACAACTTACAGACCCCATGCAATGAAAACACAAGACTAAGGGAGCTGGATTTGGACGCCAAGTGGACGCCAGAAGGGCATTTTTCTCCGGTAAGGACTCCACATTGACTCCACAATACTAATACCTGCGCTTCGCGCACGCGCGCTCTTATGGCAAATTCCTCTGTTGTTGTGACACAACAACAACAAAATTTCCCTATTAAGGTGCCCATCGTGGATTGGCGAGAGTTCGTGCAGCTTCGCCGTAGGGAAACTGTGAAAGGATGAGGGCGTAGCTTATTGCACTGTAGTCGTTAAGGGCTCAGCGGAAGCTAAGCTGGGCGGAGCCTCCGTTGTTGAAGGTGGTGGCTCGACGGGTTGCGTTTTTGGTGAGTTTCTCTGCGAAGCTTCATCCAGCTTATCCTGGATCCGCCGAGTCAGTTCGTTCTGACGATCTGGTGTTACGAAAGTGTACTCCGCCGTGGTTTCGAGGTTGCTGTGGCCTGCAATCTTCGATGCCTCGATGGCGCTGCCTCCGACTTGCTGGCGCCATGTAATGTTGGCGCGGCGGAATGAATGGAGTCCGAGTCCTCTGAAATCGCATTCTTCTAGCTTGGCAGCTTGATGTAAGGCGTCCCTTACGCCGGAATCCCACAGTGGCTTGTCCGGTGAATTCTTCTGATAGAAGACCCAACCCTTAGGCTTGGCGGCATCCTGGATTGCCTTCGCCTGAAAACGCGCCACCAAATTGCCCAGTCCCAAGATGCGCCGGCTTTCCTCACTTTTGGGGCGGCCGACCTCCTGATGCCAGACGCGCTGTTCAATCTTGATGGTGCCGTCGGTGAGATTGATGTGACGCCATTGCAGCCCAAGAACTTCGGAGATGCGGGCTCCCGTGGCGATGCACGTTTCAATGACCAGCTTGTTGGGTTCGTCGATATGACCAAGGACGCGCGCGGTTTCATTAAAGGTTAGGATTCGACGTTCGTTCTTATAGGAACGCCGCCCCAACTTGGCTTTACTCGCTGGGCTGCGTTTCCCTTCTTCCCAGAGTCCGTGACCTTCGGCGTAGTAGAAGATGCGGCTCATGATTCCGCGCACTCCGTGCATTGTCCACCAGCTATCGAACGTGCTGTGCAACCAATCCTCAACCGCCTTCGGTTGGATTTGGATGAGCCGGAAGGAGCCCCATTTGGGGATTAGGTATTTGTCCAGATAGAACTGTTCTTTATCTCGAGTCGGTTTGGCGATCTGATTCTTGCGGCTAAGATATCCTTCCTGATATTGTTTGGCGACTTCCCCAAACAAGGCGACGCCTTTCACCGCCACTTGCTGTTCTGCTGCTTCCACTGTTGGAGCATTCAACTTAGCCATGAACTGGTCCCGTTCTACTTCAGCTTGTTTCTTGGTAATTGCATTGGGTCCGACGCTTAAGCCGACGGATTGATATTTGCGAGAAGTCTTCAGCGATCCGTCTGATTGGATTACGTCGAAACGATACCGGAATACCCAAGGCTTTCCCTCGCGGTCTTTTCGTACCTTTACTTGCGGATGTTGCACACGCGGATTCACTCGTAACCCTCCAGACAGCGCCTGAAGGTTAGCGTTAGTTCGGTAGATCATTCAAGCTCCGTCCGGTTGATTGCCGAAATCATAAAGATGCCGCCATCGGCGATTCCTGTTGGCAGATGTAGAGCGTGTGGCGCGCCCGGGTCATGCCTACATAGAAGAGCCGGATCACGGAGTCGCGATCGGTTCCGAATCGGTTGTAAGCCGTATCGCCCGCCCTGCTCAAGTCCGGAAATAGGAATACGGCATCCGCCTCTCCGCCTTTCACTGAATGGATCGTTCCAACAATCACTCGAGGGGTTTCTTCGAGCGCCCTGGATCCGCCAGTCATAGCAATGTTGATCGGATACTTCAGTCGCGAACGGAATTCCGGAAGAAGGCGCCTGGACCACCAATTAAGCATGCTCATTGGATCACCTATGGATGCCAGCAGTTGCACCAGGGCAGTTGGTTCAAGCAATTCGACCAGCCGTTCTTGGCTGACCAAAGGCGAATCGGCCACGCCATCTATCAATGCCTTCGCGCCGGGCCTCAAAACTCCATTGGGATTCAGCCATTCCGTCCATCGTTTGAGTTGACCGTAAGTGTGCGGCTGTTGGCCCATCAATGACAAAATTCGATTTGCTGGCGATTCTTTCCGTCCCTGATGCAGTGGATTCCAAAGTCCGCAGGACTTCCTGTACGGATTGTGAAATGGAATGCCTTCCTTGCGAAGCATCGCGATCACTGGCTGCAACATGTAGGCGCAAGTTGCCAAAAGCATCACCTTTTGTCCTTTGGCCAAGTGCTTGTTTATTGCCTTGAGAATCGCGTACTCCGGCGATTTGTAGCCGCCTCGCGGAAGAAACACGCATTCGCCGTCCTCTGCGCGTGGATCGTAATCCTTAAGTTGGCGGCGCGTCACTTGGTGGATGAGCGCATTTGCACGGGAATGGATGTTGCGCGGAACCCGGTGGCTTTGCCGCAGGATGATTTTGTGATCTTCCGGAATTTCCGGGTCGAGCACGGCGTCGGGTGTTACGCCACACCAAGAGTAGATCGTTTGATCGTCGTCGGCAGCAATGATGTAATACTCAGCATTCCCACCCCACCTTCGAACAAGCGCCAACTGCAACATGTTTAGATCTTGTGCTTCATCTGCGCAAATCACCGATGGCCGACTCGGAGCGATTGAAATGTCCCTGAAGGCAATTTCTATGAGATCGCAGAAATCCAGCAACTCGTTTGCGCTCTTATATCGGCTCCATCTTGCTTCGAATTTCTGCAAATCGGCTGGCCAAGTTTCGGGTGGCCGCATCCGGCCCCGCGCACGGTTCAATCGCCCAAGCAAAACGTCACCATAGCAGCCTTCCTCAAGTATTTCCTCGTCGGCAGCATCCCCTTCTAACTTGCTGGCGCGGCTGACGCCCGTGATCCGCAAATTGGGGTTCTCCCGATTCCATAACTTGACGTGAGCTTCGGCAACAATAGGCCGACCAAGTGCATGCCAACAGTGAGAATGCAGTGTCCCCACAAGGTCGGATTTCAGGGGAAGGTTATTACTGGAAAGCTCCGCAGCTGCTGACTTGGAAAAACTGGTAGCAAGCACTGAATCTTCGCCGAACCTGTTGGTGGCCTTTCGAATCTGGCGCGTAAGGCTTGTGGTTTTACCCGTACCAGGGGGTCCAAAGATTCGATATTCGTTGGTGAGGGAATGATCACGCTCGCCGATTTTGTCTAATTCTTCCTCATCCCCGCCCCTAAACACCGGTGGGTTCCTCGCAATCATTGAGATAGTTGTCTGGCGCAAACTCGATTTGCGGCAAGTACCATCGACTTTGGTCTCGGATGCAACCAGATTTGGGGCGTTTGTTCACGCACCCGATGGCCGTCAGCATCGATGCAACAATCTTCGTGGAATAACTCTCGCCGTTCTTATTGAGATAGCGTAGAAACGCTAAGAGGCAGATCGTGATCTGGCCGTCAATAACCACTGGCCCTTGACTGCGAACGTTTGTTTGAACGGCATCAGCATCCAGGAAGTGGACATCCGTCAGATAGTTCCTCAGGTGAAGTCTCGCGGCGCCTTCAAATTCCGTTTCCTCACCACCATCTACGATGGTCAGGGCTCCCATCATCATCTGCACGACAAGTTCCCACTGCTTGGGGCTCATTTTCGGAATCCACTGGTCTGTTGAACTGGCTATGGTTAGCCGCATGGACTTCTGATCGCTGAATTTAGCAATGCTTGCGAATTCGACCCGTCCAGCTTCCAGTTCCAACTGGTAGGTTGGCTCTTTACCTGTGATCTTGATAATCTTCAACACTCGCACCCCCAACAATTGCGAGATCTGTCCGCACTTGAGCGCCCGTGTAACTGGGGTGGCCAATTCGGGCGGCGCTGTGTCTCGGAAGGCACTTTCTGCTGCCATTCTCTGCGTGTTCATTGTGGTTTCCTCGTGGGATCTTCTTGCTTTGGAAAGCGTTCGATTGTAGTAGTCAAGCGCTTTGCACTGCTGTACGCCGTGAATTCGCCGGTGATGAATGATCAGGTCAACTATTGGCTGCGGCGACAAGCCAGCAGAAAAGCCGAAGTTTGCCAAAGCCAAGTCGTAACCGGATTGGGATTGATCCTGCATGTCACTGCGCTGTTTTTTCCAAGTGGCCGCGAATCGCGAATCTCGCGCCAAATGGTGATCTAGAAGGTCTTTCGGGAAGGTTGCTTCAGACTCAATCTGGAGAGGAGTATTATGGAGTCCTTCCAATAGGGGAACAAGCCCCGGAGTGACTATGCGATCGACGCCCAACCTATCGAGCAGTTCCTCGAAATCGCTAGGGTTGTACCGCTGCTTATTATGCCCGATTATTTCAACCGGTTTTGAATTCCCCGCTTCTTTGCAGTTGCTAGTTCCCGGAACGCGAAGCAAGCGTGCAAGATCAGCTAGGCGATCCCATGCCCATCCATGCGCTGCGGCATTTGCTTGAAGTAACGATTGCCATCTCTCACTCAGCTTGATGGCATAAATTCGTTCTTCCTCATTTGAAATCATCAACGGCTCTTTGAACAACCACCAGGCATGGGCGCCATTCCCTGTCCTTATTACGAAGGTAGGAGGAAAATTCGGTGGCAGAATTTTCAATGCTTCTTCAATGGTTGCGGCCAAAGACTTTTTATTGTGGACATCCGATTTCAGATCCAAGTCAGCAGCGAGTCCAAATATCCCCGTGATATCGTTTGAAGCACACCTTCTGGTGACCCCAAAGTCCGTGCGCGATAGTCCAACACCAATATAGAGATCGTGCTTAGACATTGATTGGGCCAACTTGGTAGCGTCATCAAGCCGCCGAACCCAATAGGACTTCTTTTCCGGCAGAGTCCAAAAAAGAACATAATCATCCTCCGGTTTGGCAAAAAATAGCTCTTTGAGGAACGTCGCAGAATCATTTGCCATATTCAATTCCTCTAACATCGATGCCAAGCGCAATTACCAAGGCCAAAGCAATCACCCGGGCTTTAGGTTCTCCTGATGCCTTGCCTATTGCGTCGCCGATTCGGACTTCTGCATGAAATACGCCCTCCTTATCTGCAGAAAGAGTGTAAGTGTCTGCCGCCTTATCTAGAAGCATAAAAGCGTCGTCGAGCTTTAGAACGGGTTGAAATCGCCACCGCGGCATCCATCCGCGATTGCCCTTCATGTACCGATCAGGACCGATGGTCCAGCCCATCACACGTTCGGCTAAGATTGCCGTGAGGTTGTCCTTGGTCATCTTGTGCCCCCGCTAGTTCCAACTGACATGGAAGGGGTTAACGAGATCTTGGCCGCACGATCCAAGTAGGTCTGAATGTCGGATTGCAGGTAACGAATCGAGCTACCGATCCGAACGAAGTTCGGACCAGCCCTATTTGCTCGCCATCGCCTGAGAGTTGAGACAGATACTCGTAGCATAAGTGCCATTTCTTTTTCGTTCAACAAGGGAATATTGATCGCACTTGCGCTCATCATCAATTGCCACCGCCTATCTGGTATCAGCAGTATGCTTTAGATGGAGGGGGACATAATAGGGAGGATTTGGGGACAAAAGCTGGATAAATGGTTGCCCGAACCTGATTCTAAGGGATTTTTTTGGGATATAGGACAGATGACTTTAGTGGGGTGGGTTATTCTAAACAAATGCTGATTAGGTATCCCAAAGAATTCTCAGAAGTGGCCCGTGCGCGAGTGGAAATTGCGGAGATCGGTGCCGCCCGCCGACTTGCTGCGGCTCGCCTTGATAAAGGAGCACGTCCAACCAGAGATTGGCCAGCCAAGGCTCCACGGCATGATTGGTCACTCGTTGAGCAGCAGGTCATAGAGTATGTTCTCGGCGTATTCCTACCTTATGCTCTCGAATGCTGCAGTCTGGGGAGGCAGCGCATTTGGACCATTGATAAGGTACGTCAAACCGCTGAACACTTTCTGCTTCAAATGACTCTCGATGCACCTTCAGATCAAGGACTAAGTGATCACTTTTCATCCTTCTACTTGGGGAGCTACGCCGTCGGACTAACCGGCGAATATCGTAGAGTGTACACTGCCTCTCAAGAATGGGTGGAATACACAAATGCCGTCCTTAAGATAAGCAAGGAGCTGACGCGGAAAGATGACTTATTGGCAAAAATCCGTGAAAGTTTGAACCAAGGTGATCGAAAACAAGCAGTAGAACTACGAATTGAACTTGAAGGTTGCACTATCAATGAGATCATTGATTCGATTGATCACGGTGCAAATCGACAGCGTGAGACAGTTGAAAAAGCATTTAAGCAATGGCGTGCAAAGCAAAGACCTCCCGCTTGGGCTGACGCTGCCATAGAAAAACGTTTACTTCGGTGAGGACAATCATTGGCCTCATCGGGACGTGGCAAATTACCAACCCGTCAAAAAACTTAGTTGATATCAGAGGAGTACTGCGCCTACGCGGACCGCGAGCGATCGCCGTTGCATCCGGAAGGGCAGAGGAAGCTCAAAGCGGCGGTGGTCGCTAATAGACTATGCTAAGCATTCATGCAGGCCTTCGATCTGCCATATGAACTCGAGGTTTCCCGGGTCGCCTTGTCGAAATCCCTCAATGCCATCGCTAAGGAAATCCGGGATGCACCAGGGGAGGTCCGTCTCAATTACGAGAATGGCCAGTTGTACATTGAGGCTGGCCACACATCGTCTGGTGTGCCTGCCAAAGGAACGTGGCCCCTTCCCGTATTCGTGCAGCAAACGTGGATTCTCAGTTTGACTCGCCGTCTGCCTCCTGGTGATCCTATCCAACTGCGTGTCGATGCGGGAAGACTTTATGCCAATCTGTATTCGGAACCATGTTCATGGATGCCGAGGGTCACGCCAGTTTCAATCGACGTGCTTACAAACGAAGAAAACCTTCTGATAGCGGAAGCCGCCAAAATCCTCACGCTGGTGCATATCAAGAAGTCGGACCTGGAAGAGTTGGTATTGACCAATCGAGCGCGGCCTCAACCTCACTCAGCCCGCGACAAGAAGATGATTTCGATCATCGCCAAGGCATGGCAGTTGCTTGCACCGCTTGGAATCGAAACATCAGACATTAAAAATTTGGCCGATAACGCGGTGCGTAACGCTTGGAAATAGCAAAACAAATAAATTGAATTGCCTTTTCTTGAACGATGTCCGTAAATCGATACTAAAACAACACGTCCTTCCTCAAACTCTACAAGCAGGACCACGTCGTTTTCGGCCCGGAATCGGTCCGTCAGGGTGGCCGAAGAGCGACAGCGTGCGGATATGGTTTCGGCGGCAGAGTTCGGCGATGAGATCGCTTGGAACGGCAATTGGAAGGGTAGACATCGCCAATGGAAAATCTCAAAAGCGCTGGCCGATAGAACTAAATATGAAGGGACGATATTTGTCGCCAGATCGTGAGCGCGAATCATCAACTTCAGGCTGGTTGCAAACATGATAAAGAATAAGAGCAGAGTTTTGCCGATAATTAGCCAACCCGATGCCCGCTATTAATTCAACCCCCGAGCAAGGCCAACTCGCCGAAGTGCGCCGCCGCCGTTACGTCGTCAGCGACATTAAGCGCAGTGCGTCGCCCAGCCCCGCGACCAAACTCAGCGCACCACAACACGTGGTCACGCTTCTTTCAGTCGAAGACGATGCCCTCGGCGAGGAACTGCAAGTCATTTGGGAGCTTGAGCCTGGTGCACGCGCGTTCGACAAAATGGAGCTTCCCGCCCCCACTGGATTTGATCCACCATTAGAACTCGACGCGTTCCTCGACGCCGTCCGCTGGGGCGCGGCATCCGTTGCCGATACCAAACTCATCCAAGCTCCCTTTTATAGCGGTATTGAAATCGAAAGCTATCAGCTTGATCCCGTCGTTCGTGCCGTACAAATGCCACGTGTCAGCCTCCTCGTCGCCGATGATGTCGGCCTTGGCAAAACAATCGAAGCAGGCCTGGTCGTCCGCGAACTCATGCTGCGCCACCGCGCCCGGCGCGTCCTCATTGTTTGCCCCTCAACCCTGCAAATCAAATGGCGCGATGAAATGCTGGAAAAGTTCGGCCTCGATTTCCGCATCGTTGACAGCTCCCTTATCCGCAGCCTCCGCCGCGAGCGCGGTCTCAACGCCAACCCGTGGACCCATTTCCCCCGCCTCATCACCTCCATGGACTATTTGAAGCGCGAAACGCCTCTGCGCCTGTTCCGCGAAGCAACCAACCGAACCAAGCAATCGGCTGGCCTGCGCGAATTCGATGTCCTTATCGTCGACGAGGCCCACAACGCAGCCCCCAGCGGCGTCGGCACCTACGCCATCGATTCCCAACGCACTCAGGCACTACGCGAAATCGCGCCGTCCTTCGAACACAAGTTATTCCTCACCGCCACGCCCCACAACGGCTATAAGGAAAGTTTCGCTGCGCTCCTTGAATTGCTGGACGATCAGCGCTTCGCCCGCGTTGGCACCCCCGATCCTACGCAGCTTCGCGCCGTCATGGTTCGCCGCCTGAAAAGCGAAATCACCAATTGGGACGGCTCCCCCAAGTTCGCCCGCCGCGAGGCCTTGGCTATCGAAGTCCCCTACACCGCCGAAGAAACGCGCATCCATTCGTTGCTCGCGGAGTATTCGCAACTCCGTTCCGCCGGATACCGCGACAACTCTGAAAAGTTCGCCAGCGAGTTCGTCCTGAAGCTCCTCAAAAAGCGCCTATTCTCTTCACCACAGGCGTTTTCCGAAACCCTACGCAAGCATCGCGAAACCTTGCGCCGTTCAGCCAAGGCGCAATCGAATGCAGCCCCAAGCCAGCGAGTCCTGGAACAAATCTTCGACCGCGCAGATGAAGACTTCAGCGACGAAAACGAAGCCACCGAAGCATCGCAGGAAGCACTGGAAGCCGCAGCCCGTGCCTTCCGTCCCGTCAGTACCGAAGAATCCGCCCTTCTGGATCAACTTCAAACCTGGGCCGGACGCGCCTCCGCCGCGCTCGATTCCAAAGCTGCAAAGCTCATCGAATGGCTCAACACCAACATCCGTCCCAATGGCAAATGGAGCGACGAACGGGTCATCATCTTCACCGAATATCGCGACACGCAAAACTGGCTCTACGGCATTCTCGCCGTCCGCGATTTCGCGCAGGGTGACCGCATCAAAATGCTCCACGGTGGCCAGGATTCCGAAGAGCGGGAAAAGATCAAAGCCGCCTTCCAGTTCGATCCAAAGCGTGAACCGGTCCGCATCCTGATCGCCACCGATTCCGCCAGTGAAGGCATCGATCTCCAGCGCCATTGCCACCAACTGATCCACTACGAAATCCCCTGGAACCCCAACCGCCTGGAACAGCGCAACGGCCGCGTGGATCGCCACGGCCAGCGTGCCCCCCGCGTCCTGGTCCATCACTTCGTCGCAGAAGGTTATCGTGAGGAAGCGCCGTTCGCCGAAGGCTCCGGCTCCCACCTCGCCGCCGATCTCGAATTCCTCTACCGTGCCGCCAAGAAGGTGGATCAAATTCGCGAAGACCTTGGCAAAGTCGGCCCAGTGATCGCCGCCCAAGTCGAAGAAGCAATGCTCGGCCGTCGCCGCACGCTAGACACTTCCCGCGCCGAACGGGAAAACGAACCCGTCAAACGCCTGCTCCGCTTTGAACAAAACGTCCGCGAGCAAGTGCAGCGTCTCGCCCAACAGCTCGACGAAACGCGCCGCGACTTGCATCTCACGCCAGCCAACATTGATGCCGTTGTCCAGATCGCGCTCGACCTCGCCCGTCAACCAAAGCTAATACCCGTCACCATCCCCGGTGTTGCCCACGCCTATCGTGTTCCCAACTTTACAGACCCCGGCTGGGCCACCTGCCTTCACGGCCTTGCCCACCCGCACACCCACGAACAGCGGCCCATCACGTTCGATCCCGATTCCGCCAAGAACCGTGACGACGTTGTCCTAGCCCATCTCAACCACCGTCTGGTAGACCGCTGCCTGCGCCTGCTGCGTGCCGAAGTGTGGGCACCCGCCGCAGAACAGAAAATCCACCGCGTCACCGCGCGTCTCGCCAAACCGGGCATGTTGCGTAACCCCGTAGTCTTCGCCCACGCGCGGCTCACCGTCGTCTCTGGCGATAGCCAACGTCTGCACGAAGAAGTGATCACTGCTGGCGGCTACATCATCGAAGGAAAGTTCGACCGTCTGAATATTTCCCAAACAAACGAACTCCTGGAAATATCGTCCTCAGAGGCCGCACCGGAATCGATCCGCACTCGCCTCGCCCAACTCTGGCCCCAACTAATGAAGCCTCTGCAATCAGCCATCGAAGCCCGAGGCCGCGACCGCACCCAATCCGTGCAGCGCCAGCTAGCCGAGCGCGCCGAACAGGAACAAGCCAAAATAGAAGCTATCCTCACTGAGTTGGAACGAACCATCCGCAAGGAATTGAAGGAGGATCCTCAACTCAGCCTCTTTGAAGGACTCAACGATATGGAGCGCGACCAAGCCCGCCGCAATCGCGACTTTTTGGAGGACCGCTTGCTACAAATCCCGAAAGATCGCGAGCGAGAAATCGAAGCGATCCGCAAGCGTTATGCCAGCCCTGAACCGCGCCTGTTTCCCGTAGCTGTCACCTTCCTGGTTCCTGAGGGGTTGCGCTAATGTCTGCCGTCAGTGAATACGCCGAACTTCTGAAGCTGATTGAAATTTCCGGGCCGTTCCTCAGCCTCCCGGTGTTCAAAGAACTATTTCCGCAAGGGCTGGTGCGCGACAATACAGCCCTCACCGCCCGCCTGCGCGAACGCTATGACGAATGGTGTGACGTCCGCAAAAACGCCGCCCACATAGTCACGCCCAATCTACGCTCCTGGGCCAACGCCGTTTTTACCGAAGCACTGGAATGGCCCGCCGAGGCGATTGCCGAAGCCAACGCCATCCCGCCCAATCTGACGCACACCGTTCCGCAGCACCACGAAACCTTACGGCCCGATCTGGTTCTGATGCAGGGCGCTTCGCCTCTGATGCTGATCCAGTTTGTACCGCCCAATCAGGATCTGGACCGCCGCCCACACGGTGCTATTTGGAACGCATCGCCCATCACCCGCCTGGCTGAACTTCAGCGGGCCACCCGAGTTCCGCTGGGGCTGGTTACGAACGGAGAACGTTGGACGCTAGTTTTCGCCGAAGGCGACAAACCCACCGGCACCGCCGAATGGCGCGCCGAGCTGTGGTTTGAAGAGCGCCTCACCCTGCGCGCCTTCCGCGACTTGCTGAGTGGGGAAAGCTTCTTCAACCGCAAGGATACGCAAGTTCCCGCCGCGCTCTACCGCCGCAGCCTGGATAACCAGCAAGAAGTTTCCACCACGCTTGGTCGCCAAGTGCGGCGAGCCGTGGAAACGTTTGTCGCTGCACTGGATCAAGCCGATCAAAAGGAGCACCGCACGCTCCTTAAAGGCCTGCCCACCGAGGCCATTTACGAAGCCTCGCTTTCGGTAATGATGCGTCTAGTCTTCCTGCTATTTGCCGAAGAACGAGACCTGCTGCCAATTTCCAATCCCATCTATCAGGCCAACTACGCCGTCTCCACGTTGCACGATCAACTTAGAGAAACCGGCGAAGACGAGATTCTGGAGCGTCGTTTTGATGCCTGGTGCCGCTTGCTGGCAATGTTCCGCGCCGTTCATGGTGGTGTTGAGCACGATCTACTTGCGCTGCCGGGGTACGGAGGCAACCTGTTTGATCCAGACCGCTACCCCTTCCTCGAAGGGCGCGCTGATGGCAGTGAATGGGTATCTAACACGGCGACGCCAATTGGGATCAATAACCGGACCGTGCTCCATCTTCTGGACTCACTGCAGTTCCTTGAAATGAAGGTGCCAGGTGGCGGAATTGAACGTCGTCGAGTCAGTTTCCGCTCGCTCGACATTGAACAGATCGGCCACGTCTATGAAGGTCTGCTGGATCACAAGGTGAGCCGCGCCACCAAGACTATTGTCGGACTTGCCGGGCCGGAGGAACCGGAGTTGCCGTTGGCAGAACTGGAATCGCGAGCTGCGCAGCCGGGGTTTGTGGAATGGCTGAAGGAACAAACCGGGCGCTCCATTTCTACCCTTGAAAAAGCGTTGCGCCAGGAAGTGACGGTTGATCCGGCCCGCTGGCCATTCTGGGAACAGATACGGCCATTCGCCGGACTGATTCGCCGGGACGACAATCAGAATCCGGTGATCATTCCTGCAGGGTCCGTCTATGTCACCGCCGGTACAGATCGCCGCCAGACGGGCACCCAATACACGCCTCGGCAATTAACGGAATCGGTTGTGGAACATGCCCTAACGCCTATTGTTTATCACGGACCTGCCGAAGGACTGCCTGCTGAAGAGTGGAAGTTGAAGACAGCGGGGCAATTGCTTGACTTGAAGATCTGCGACCCCGCTTGTGGGTCAGCCGCGTTTCTAGTGGCTGCAGCTCGCTTTCTGTCCGCACGGCTGGTAGAAGCTTGGGATGCAGCGCAACGCCAACACGGTGCTTCAGTTCAGATCACTCCATACGGACATCCTTCCATTGGCGGGGATGGTGAAGAGATCCTTCCGCGAGATCCGGAACAGAGGCCGCTGTTGGCATTGCGATTGATTGTGGAGCGTTGTTTGTATGGTGTGGATCGCAACCCGCAAGCGGTGGAGATGGCCAAGCTTTCGCTCTGGCTTCTAACGTTGGAGCGGCGTCAGCCGTTCACCTTTGTGGACCATGCCATTCGATGTGGGGATTCACTTCTGGGACTGACGCTAAGGCAATTGCAAGCGTTTGATCTATCGGGAGAGGGCACGCAGCATTTGATTCCGTTTCAAGACGAATTGAGTTTTGCCGCCGACAAACGTGACGGCATTGCCAAGGCGCATTACCATCCTGACGACCAGCAGCGATTGCTGGACGCGGCGATTGCAAAGGTGAAGCCAATTCGAATTGCGGCGGACCTTCTCATTGCGGCGGTTCTTGATGGAACCACAGAGAACTTAGCTCGACAGGTTTCGATGGGTCTTGAGCAGCAGGAGGCAGAAGCTCGACGAGTGCTGGTGAGCAAAAAACCCTTTCATTGGCCTGTTGAGTTCCCTGAAGTCTTCCTGTTCAATGATGGCTTTGACTCAATTGTTGGCAACCCGCCATTTATGGGGGGAAAGAAAATTACCGGTTCGATGGGTACTTCATACCGAGAACATCTAGTAAAGTATCTTGGATCTGGTGTTCGAGGGAATGCAGACTACGTAGCGTATTTTTTCTTGCGCAGCTTTCAGTTATTGAAAAAAGGGGGTACTGCAGGGCTACTAGTGCTTAGTTGCATTACAACATTTCTGTATGATAATGTTTGGACATGCCCCGACATGCCCCGGTCTTGGAGTGTTCAGCGGATGACAAAGCCAG
>JAYUSZ010000424.1:0-7276 GCA_043755435.1 Bryobacterales bacterium
CCAACTGCCCGCTTGAAGCTTCACGAAGCAAGGATGCTACTTCCCTGAGTAACTCAGAATCGCCGGCGCACGCCTCGGCCAGAAACGATTCGCGCTCGGCTGGCGCGCGCTCGCGTGCCGAATTGTAGAGATCTTGGATCTTTCCCAGGCGTTGTTCTGGGCTCATCATCGTCCCCCAAGCCGTGCTGCCCAGTTCTGAACGACCACCATCGGATACTCCTGTGGACTGCTGAAAGCCTCCTGCATTAGAAATCGGCGGCCGTCTTTCGTGGCCACATGTCCTCTTGAATTCATCGAAACGCGGAACAATTTCTGAGTAGGGCCCGATTGTACACCGTCCTGTTGCAGATCCACACTGGCAGCCATGACGGTTCCGTCTGGCGCGGACCAATATAATTCTTTTCCGTCACTGCGCCACCGGGGGCTGATTCCGCCATCGGTTGAAATTACCCACTTGCCACGCCGCTCAGGGAAGCCTTGGATGTAAACCTCGAAGTGTCCGGTTTCGTTCGAACTGTAAGCCACCCATCGCCCATCCGATGAGAAAACTGCACCACTTTCCACATGCTTCGTTTGTAGATAGACCGCAGGTTTGTGCTCGCCTGTTAAAGGCAGAATCATTATGTCCTCGTGCCCGAAAAGCAACCACTTGCCATCAGTAGATACGCCCCACAGTGAGTCACTCAAACCCGCCTTCAGCAAAAACTCTTCCTCGCCAGACCCATTCGCAGCTTTCTTGTAGATTCCCCCTTTGTTGAGGTAGTAGAGGTGCATTCCGTCTGGCGACCATTGAGGAAAATCTCCTCCCCCAAAAGTAACTCGCTTTTTTGTGCTTCGAGCAAAATCCGTTGTCCAGACATCCGGCGTGGTTCCGCTGACATAGGAGATCAGCCGTTTGTCCGGCGACAATCGAAAAGAGAACCTTCCCTCTCCACTCGGCGACCCAATTGTCTCCAGTCGTTGACCTGCACGGTCATACCATGCGAACTGAAACTGTTGGGGGGCGCCCTGTCCATAAAACAAGACACCGTTCGCGGAAGTAGAAACTTCTGCGTACCGGTTGCCAGAAGAAAGGAGAACATTTTCAGCAATCGTAACCGGATCACCCAACAAACGCGGTGGATTCAATTCCATCCGTTTCGCCATCAAAGTTCCTGTCCCTTGGATATAGAGCAGGTTACCGGAGTTGGAATCATACAGTGCTCTCGTGTTGGTAGGAAAAAGGAGCGTGTCGGATTTGCTTTTGTTGATCTCATCCAGATCGTGAATGTAAATACCAGATTTCGCAGCGGTCGTGCTTAGGATCAGGTATAGGATCGTTTTTCCGCCCGGCAGGAATTGAGGATAGTAATGCCTTGTGCCACCGTCTTCAGGCAGAATTGTCACGGGTGAGGGCGTGCCTCCGGAGGCCGGAATCCGCTGAAGTCCCACGCCTTGACTCGCAAATACGATCTGACCTTCCTCATTCCAAGCGCCACCTCGGGGAAGAAGCGCATCACATAGAGTATTGGGGATGCCACCGGCTAGATCGATCCGTTTCAGTTTTCCATCCGCCACAAATGCCAACGACTTGCTATCGGGCGACCAGAATGGGCGACCTGCATTTTCTGTTCCGGGGAGCGTCCGGCCTGTCAGCGAGTCCAGCGGCCGCACGTAGAGTTGCGTTGTTCCATTCGCATTGATCACGAATGCGAGAATACGACCGTCTGGAGAAATGGCCGATCCTCCGGCATTGATTATCGGCGCGAATCGGCTATCGGACGGAGCAACAACTTCCAACTTGACAGGCATGGTGGGCGCGATTGGTCTACGCATCCAGAGTGAACCGGAAATGGCGCCCAGGAGTAAGCAGGCGGCGGAGGTGATCCACAACCAACGGCTTGCGCTTACCACTGGGGACTTTGCGGGTGTTTCGGGTTGTAGATCCTCCAGGGCGTGCTTCACGTCGCGTGCGTTTTGAAAGCGGTCATCCGGATCTTTTTCCAGGCAGCGCTTGATGATGCGGTTGAGGGCGGGAGGCTCAATAGAAGGTGGCGTTTCGCGCATCACGGCTGACATCACCGTGGCTGCGTTCGTGCCTGCGAACGCTTTGCTCCCGCTGATCATTTCGTACAAGATCGCACCGAAGGAAAAAATGTCGCTGCGCGCGTCGGCTTCCTTCGCTTCTACCTGTTCCGGCGACATGTACTGCGGCGTGCCTAGGATCATGCCGGGCTGCGTTTCGCCCATCACCTGCGTAGCATCCGGATCAGTCTGGGGTTGTGTGAATTTGGCCAAACCGAAATCGAGTAACTTCAATCCTGACTTAGTAACCAGGATATTCGCCGGCTTCAGGTCGCGATGCGTAATACCTCGGCGGTGTGCGGAATCGAGTGCGTCGGCAATCTGGATGGCATAGCGAATAGCGGCGTCAAGCGGTTGAGGGCAACTGAGCGGCTTGCCGTCTACCAACTCCATTACCAGATAGTCCGGACCCACGTCGTGCAGCGTGCAGATGTTGGGGTGATTCAAGGCTGCGATGGCTCGGGCTTCCTGTTGGAAGCGGCCGCTAAATTCGCGGCTTGTGGTCTTGATGGCGACGCTGCGATCGAGGCGGGTATCGAGCGCCCGATAGACGACCCCCATGCCGCCTTCACCCAATCGACTTACGATCTGGTACGGACCAATCTTCGCCCCTGGCTCCCAACTCGACGAATTACTAAGCAAACTTGCTGCAGCCTCCATCAATGGCTTGTCCAACTGCCCGCTTGAAGCTTCGCGAAGCAGTGATGCTACTTCCTTGAGTAAGTCTGCATCGTCGGCGCACGCCTCGGCCAGAAACGATTCGCGCTCGGCTGGAGCGTGCTCGCGGGCCGATTGAAATAGTGACTCGATTTGCTGCCAACGCTGGGGGGACAACGCCATCTGAACATGGTATCCCACTGGACTCAGACAAATCGTGAATCGCAGGCCACGGTCATTTCTTTATCGAGGCGGCCCAATTCACCACCACCGTTGCTGATTGGCTCCGCGCTTCCTCGACTGGGGTCGCGATCAAGAAGCGTTGGCCGTCGCCTGTCACAGCGTATCGTTGAGTGCTGTTGGCCGCGGATTCAAATAGTGGAGTGGGTTTACCTGGCTCAAAAACGGCGGCAGGTTTCACTGATACCGCCATCAGGATTTGCTCATCATTAATATAAAACAGTTCCCGCCCGTCGCCTCGCCACATGGGAATCACGCCGCCGTTTGTGGAAACTTGCCACTTGGCGCCCGTTGCGGGAAAGGGCTGAACGAACACTTCCCGTCGTCCCGATTCATCCGTGTCATAGGCAATCCACTTTCCGTCAGGCGAGAAACTCCCCCAAAATTCATCGAACTCCGTCGTGGAAAAGGGAATCGGCTTCCGGTCGCCGAAGAGTGGCAACACGTAGAGATCTCCCTTCGTTTTCAGGTTTTGCTCGGAGTAAGTCAAGTAGCGTCCTTCCGGTGAAAAAGAATGTGGACCGCTATCGCTGGATAGTTTTAACACCAACTCCTCTTTTCCATCAGCGACACTCTTGCGATAGATATTAAAAGGACCATCGCGGTTGGAGTTGAAGAAGATACTGCGTCCGTCAGGCGACCACAACGGGTTGTGTTCATCTTTCGAATGAAAGGTAACTCTGGTAAATACTCCCCGGGCTAATTCCATGCTCCAAAGATCGGCGAAATTCGATTTCGGATCTACGTGTGCGACGACCAAGTGCTTTTCATCGGGGGAGAGCGAGGCTTTCCCGTACCTTCCAGGAGGACCGGCCACACCTTGACGGTTTCCTTTGCGGTCGAACCAGGTCAATTGATTGTCCGGCAATAAGTCCGGATACTTGTACAGCAAATCGCCTGTATCTGAAACGGACACTACCATTGGCCCAGGGCGCCTGGCGCCCGCCTGTTCCGCAACGGTGATTGTTTCGCCTGTCAACTTGAGCCCTGCGGTATCGAACGAACTCACCAGTAGCGAGCCCTCACGTTGAAACAGGAGAAACGCCGCACCTGAAGGAGTGCGGATGAATTTTGCCGATTCCCGGTCTCCAGACAACCGGACACTTTCCCTTGAATCGAGAGTGCCCAAATAAATTCCGTCAGAATTGCGGTCTTTTCCGCGAACGGTGTAAACGAATTGGCGGCCGTCTGGAAGGAACGATGGCGAATGATGATTTGCCTGGCTGGTTGGTTCGAAAATAGTCGCGGGCTTGGCATCCCCGCCCTCAGCGGAGACTCGCGAAATCCCCTGGAATAAGGCCCCTTTGAAGAGGATCACCCCATCTTGGTTCCAGGTTCCGCCTTGGCCACCTCCAGAGGTATCGCAGATATTCCGCAAATTCCCTCCCGAATACTCGATTCGCTTCAGGATCTTTCCAGCGAAAAAAGCGATAAGCCGGCTGTCCGCAGACCAGAAAGGCCCGGTCGCAAATTCGGTACCCTCAAGGCGTTGTGCAATCAAGGAGTCAATGGGCCTCACCCAGAGGTGAGTCCTGTTCGATGAATCGCGTGTTGTAAAGGCGATTCGCTTGCCGTCCGGCGAGATGGCCAGATCAATAAAAGCCAGGTTCTCTGGAGGTTCTAATGAAAATGTCACGACGTTTGCCGGAGCTAGCGTTTGGCGAAGGCTAAGCACTGCAATACCCGCTGCACCCAGCGCCAAAGACAGTACCGCCGTGGCCAGCATCCATTTCCGAGAGCTTGTGGATTGGGACGTTAACGGCTCAGTGACTTGTAAATCTTCCAGGGCGTGCTTCACGTCGCGTGCATTTTGAAAGCGGTTATCCGGGTCCTTTTCCAGGCAGCGCTTTACTATGCGGTTGAGTGCCGGAGGCTCAATAGAAGGGGGCGTTTCGCGCATAACGGCGGACATGACCATGGCTGCGGTTGTGCCCGCGAATGCTTTGTTCCCACTGATCATTTCGTACAGAATTGCGCCGAAGGAGAAGATGTCGCTACGGGCGTCGGCTTCCTTGGCTTCTACCTGTTCAGGCGACATGTACTGCGGCGTGCCTAGGATCATGCCGGGCTGCGTTTCGCCCATCACCTGGGTGGCATCTGGATCAGTCTGGGGTTGCGTAAGTTTAGCTAGTCCGAAGTCGAGTAACTTCACTCCCGACTTAGTAACCAGGATATTCGCCGGCTTCAGGTCGCGATGCGTAATCCCACGGCGGTGCGCGGCATCGAGTGCGTCGGTGATCTGGATGGCGTAGCGAATGCGGCGTCAAGCTGCTGGGGACAACTGAGTGGCTTGCCGTCTACCAACTCCATCACGAGGTAGTTCGGGCCTATGTCATACAGAGTGCAGATATGCGGATGGTTTAGTGCGGCAATCGCGCGTGCTTCCTGCAGGAAACGTCCGACAAATTCCCGGCTGGTGGTTTTGATCGCTACCGTGCGACCGAGGCGTGTATCCGTTGCCCGATACACCACTCCCATGCCGCCCTCGCCCAGCCGACCGGTGATCTGATATGGGCCGATCTTCGTCCCTGGGGCCCAATTTGACGAATTACCCAGCAAGCCCGCCGCAGCCTCCATCAAGGGCTTGTCCAACACGCCTGTTGGCGAGTCCCGCAGCAATGATTCTAATTCCTTGAGTAAGTCAGCATCACCGGCGCACGCCTCCCTTAGAAACGCTTCGCGCTCGGAAGGTCACGCTCAAAGGCGGATTGATACAGTGACTCGATTTGCTGCCAACGCTGGGGGGACAACGCCATTTGAATATGGTATCCCACTGATAGGGATCAAAAAGCGTTGGTAGTAGTCAATTTCGGCGTACCGCTGGGTGCTGTCGGGTGCATGAAGGAACGATCTTATCGCCCTTGCGTGTCTTCAATAGCCGCTCTCAATGAAGTGGTCCAACGAACTAGGCCTTCTTGTGCAAATTCGATGTCTTTATCTGCCAGTGGGATCAGCTTTCCTTTCATCAAAGCTAACTCTGACCAATCCCAGCGAGCCTTCATAAGACCGGTTTCAGAGTGACGCGCCATGCCTTGCAGCAGGTGAATGATCTCGTGCGCCAGGACGTGCCCCAGAAGGGGATAGATGTGATCTTTGCTGACGGCGGTTGCGACGACACGGTCTAAGAACACGACCATTTCCGTGCCCTTGAACGGCTTGGCGTAAGCCAGAGCCCCGGGGAACAGATCCACCGGCGTGGTAACCAGCACTTTGACCATGATTGCCCTTGAAGCGTTCGCGCATTCTTCGTCCTTTTTGGACCAAGCCACGGCGATACCAGCAGGAGCCATCAACTTGTTGACTGTTTCCCTGGCTACAAAGAAGGCCGAATCCGTCATCGGAGGTGGTTGCAGGCAAATCGTCAAGTCTGCTTTCTTACCTGACTTCTTTTCTCCGGCATGAGCCACCACTATCGTCAACACCATCAAGAGCAAGGTTTTCATCGCTTTCGTTTTCCTTTGCCTGTGCTGGCGGAAAACGAAAAGGAAAGCCGCCACTGGGGGTGATAAAATTATCGAACCCCTCATGAACGAACCTGTAGCAGCGGAAGTGACCGTATTATTAAAGGCTTGGAGCGAAGGGGAAGAAGACGCTCTGAACCGCCTTACTGCCATTGTCCATGGTGAGTTGCACCGGATTGCCCGGCGTTACATGCGTAGCGAACGGGAGGGCAACACCCTTCAAGCCACTGCCTTGGTGAACGAAGCGTTTCTTCGTTTAATTGATGTGAAGAATGTGGATTGGCAGCACCGCGCGCAATTTTACGCGATTAGCGCCCAAATCATGCGCAACATCCTGGTGGATTCGGCCAGGGCGAAGGGTTCGCGCAAGCGCGGAGGGGAAGTGGTGAAGGTGAATGTTGAGGACGCGCCAGTGTTTTCGCCCAAACCGGATCATTTCATTCTGGCGCTGAATGATGCTCTCGAGGAGTTTGCGAAGGTGGCCCCGCGGCAAGCGCGGGTCGTAGAGCTACGCTATTTCGGTGGGCTAAGCGAGGAAGAAATTGCGGAGGTCACGCAGTCTTCGGCGCGAACAGTGCAACGGGATTGGCACTTTGCCAAGGCATGGCTGCAGAGGGACCTGAAGGCGTAGCTGAATCATGCGATTTAACCAAGTAGTAATGAAATAGCTTGAAACAGCGGAGCTGTTGGCAGCGTTTCAGTGCCGCCAGTTGAGTGCTCCGAAGCGAATGTGGTTGTCTGGATAATCGCTGCCTGAATGACCGTAAATTCCATCGCGATCGAAAAGGTAAGGAATGTCGACGAAATAGAAGTCGACGCCTTCACTGCGATGACGATCAATGGCGGCATTGAAG
>JAYUSZ010000425.1:0-7269 GCA_043755435.1 Bryobacterales bacterium
AGTTGGATGGTTCCCCACACGCATTGCAATTCATGACGGCATGGCGTTCGTCTCCAATGCCAAGGGCCACGGTTCCGGACCCAATGCCAATATGCAACGCGCTCTGCCAGTAAGTTTCCAAGGCCTCTTAAGACGCGGCAGCATCTCGATGTTCGCTCTGCCATCGCCTTCCGAACTGGCTACTCATACCGCGCGTGTGATGGCTGTCAATGGATTCACACCATCCAAGGAAAAGGTGCTGCCACTTCCAGAAGCGATCCAGTACGTGGTGCTGATCGTGAAAGAAAACCGCACTTTCGATGAAGTGTTTGGCGATATCGAAAAAGCTTCCAATGGCCCAGTAGAAGGTTCATACGATTTGGCCCGCTTTGGTACCCGAGGCATTGTGTTCGCAGATAAGAAGGAACTCCGGCAGCGCTTCAGCATGCGCAATGTGAACATCACACCGAATCATCATGAGATTGTGCAGCGCTGGGCCATGAGCGATAATTTTTACGCTGATTCCGAAGTCAGCGTGGATGGCCATCACTGGTTAGTTGGTTCCTACCCCAACGCCTGGACAGAATCCACTTTGATGGCTGCCTACGGTGGACAGAAGGACTTTCGATTCCCTTCAAGCGCTCCAGGCCGCTATCTTTTCACCGGCAGCAATTCTTCAGTTCACCCGGAAGAACAGTTAGAAGCAGGTGCCATATGGCATCATTTTACGCGGCATAACATTCCGTTCCGCAACTATGGCGAAGGTTTTGAATTGGCCGGTGCTGATGAGGGTGAAGGTTTGAAACCCACCGGTGCTCGTTATCTGACGAATGTTCCAATGCCCGATCCACTGTATCTAAACACATCGCGCGATTATCCCAATTACAACACCAACATTCCCGATCAATTCCGCGCCACACAATTCATTCAAGAAGTAGAGCGGCTTTACTTGCGCCAAGGCAAAGACCTGCCTCGTTTCGTATTCATCCATTTGCCGAATGATCACACTGCAAAGCCGCGCCCAGAGGATGGCTATCCATTTCAGGCATCCTACGTCGCCGACAACGACTATGCACTGGGCCGAATCATGGAGTTTTTATCCAACACTCCCTGGTGGAAGCAGATGGCGGTGTTTGTTACCGAGGACGATGCGCAAGGCGGCGTCGATCACATTGATTCCCATCGCACCGTGATGATGGTGGCCAGCCCCTATGCCAAGAAAAATTATGTTTCCCATGTGAACTCCAGCTTCCCTGGATTGCTAAAAACTATATTCCGGTTATTGAAAATTCCTCCACTTAATTTGTATGATGCAACGGGTGCAGACTTAGCGGACCTCTTCACGGCAACACCTGATTTTACACCTTACCAGCGTCAACCGATCGTGTCAGAATTGTTCGATCCGGCGAAGGCGAAAGAGCCTCGCGACGGCGAAAAAGCTGGCCCTCGCATGGACGATCCTCGATTTTTGAAAGAGCAACATGAACGCGAACGCCGCTAGCAAATTCCCTCTTCTATTTCTAGCCTTAACCTTCAACGCCGCGATCAGCTTCGCCGCTGAATCCATTGGCGACGGCACGCGAAACCGGCCGGAAGACGTCGCGCTGGTGCAAGCCATGTTGCGCCTAACCACCAATCGGGTTGGGCGACCTTACGTTTCCTTCGGCCCTGATGGAGAGCACGGACCAGGCACACGTGCCGGCATCGCAGCATTTCAGAGTGATCATCAGATCCGCGAAAATCCGGTACTCCCTGATGGCCCAACCATTCGCGCCTTGCGTCAAGTCTTATCTGCAGAGCACGCCGGAGTTCGGGTATGGCCTGGCACTCGCATCGTCTACTTCCAGGAACCAGCAACAGAAGCAGCGAAGACGCAGGCTGAAGTGGAAAATTATGCTGACTTCAACCCTAACTTTAAGCGGAAGATCACTGAAGTGTTGCGGCGCATGTACAGCACCTATGGGGTGGTCCTGTGGGTGGCTGCCGATGGTTGGCGCCGGAGCTTCGATGCTCAGTCGAAGATTTCGCGCCGGGCATCAGCCGCTGGTCCTGGAGAAAGTTCGCATCACTATGGAAGTGCCTGCGATCTTGGATTTCGCAACTTCCGGTTTCTTGACGCAAGCGGTGCCGTGCGAACTGACGACGATTGGCTTCAACTTCTGAACCGCCAGTTTCGCAGGGAAACCGAAAAGTTGTGGAAGGATCGCGATGCCATCGCCTTCTCCTTGGGCTTGCATGGAATCGCCTGGGAAAAAGTTCACCTTCAATTGCACGTTGACGAGACTACGAACAATCCGCGTTCGCTGGTGCGCTTGTTGAACCTCACTGGACCTATGCGTTGGGAGGTGGACACCAAGGGTATGGAATCGCACTATCTAAGCGATCTGGGACGCAAGGGCGGATTATTCCTAGTAGGGACGGCGAGGGAAATTTGGCAAGGCCAAGCCGCCGTAACCAAAACGTTGGGTGACGTTCCTACCCTACGCCGCGATTTGAAGGGCGCCTTCGCAGCCGCCGAGCAGAATTGGCGGAAATGGGAACCGGTTCCCTAGATTTAAGAACTCTTTTTGGATTCGGAGGTGGCTTTATCCGTGTTTATCTGGCGTTTATCCGCAGACCAAATTCAGATTGGTGAAGCCTCCCCGATGAACGGAGATAAACACCGATAAAGCCACTTCTTCAACTGCAAACACTCATCTAAGGTGTGGTGGAAGTTTTCTAAGATTTTCTTATTTTTACTTAGCTCCAAAGTTTTCTCATCCATGTGCCGATGGAATTGGCAAGGTGAATATATGGATGCCATAGTTTGGATGTTTCTCCCCGCTTTCGTTGCAGCCGGATCGGCGCTTCTTTGTTACTACATTATGGAAGCACGAATGGAACTTGCGATTTCCAAAGAACAGGAAACCATAACTCAGGTTCGGACGATGCTCACGAGCCAGCAGCAGTTGATGGAAGAAAAGATAAAGACAGCCGAGGAGTCTTCCAAGCGTAAAGCGATGGACGACTTTCTGGGCGACATTCGCGTGGAAGAACGCCACTACGTGAAAGAAAGCAAGTCTTTATTTATGAACAAAAAGGCTATGGTATTGCAGGAACGGTTGTACTTTCGCAATCTTCCTCTTTCCAACTGGGTGGAGCACGAAATGGTGGTGGAAGAAGGCAACGATGTGGGTAATATGTTAAAAAACGCCAGCGTGTTCGGCTCTGGCGGCGGGATTACATCCGCTGAAGGTATGGACAAGGGGCGTTTGCTGAGCATGTCCGCTAAGTAAGAAACTGTCCAACAGTAACCGATAAAAGGGCCAGCCCGAAAGCTGACCCCTTTCTTTAACTACTGAATATCACTCGTTAGAACATAAACATCAAAGTCAGATTCATTAAGGGCTGGCCACCGAGCGACGCGGTGCGTGGGTCGTCCTGTAGCTTGCCGAAGGTTGCTGGGTTGCGGAAATCCACCGTAGTTGTGGGTCCCGTAAAGTTATAGGTCTTGTACGCGTTCTGCATATCCCAACGGATCTGCCCCTTAGCGCGTTCGGTGATTGAGAAGTTCTTCTGTACCGAAATCTGAGCCCAGGCCATGCTGGGACCAGTAAGAATGTTGCGTCCAGCATTGCCAACTTGGTACGCCGCCGGGTAGGCGAACGCAGCTTGATCGATTACAGCAGGACGATTGTTGAGCACAAAGCGATCTGGTCCGCCATTGTTCCACTTGCTGAAATCATAATCTGGCGTGCCAACAAGATTAGGACGGCGTGCGCCGGCGAAACCTGGCCAGTAATTATTCGGACTGTTTGCAAATCCGAAGTTCAGAGGGTTGCCGGTTTCCATTGTTTGAATAGTGGAAATTTCCCAGCCACCAAACACTGCATCCTTGAATCCGCCGCCGGTCATCCATTTTTTACCCTTGCCGAATGGAAATTCATAGTTCGCGGTTGCGATGAACCGATGTGTGCGGTCAAAGCCAGCGCGTCCTTTTTCGAGTCCACGATTCTGAATCGGTGCAACACCTCCTCCACCGTTATCTGTATCGGCACTATTCAATGTCTTGGACATTGTATAGAACGTGTTCAGATAGAAGCCTGAAGACATGCGTTTTTCCAGCTTGATGGTCCCTGAGTGGAACGTGGAATGACCGAAGTTGGAACGCATGGCGACATTTCCAAAATGCGGATACGGCCGCAAGTTCTGAGCCCCTGCCAAAGCGGTATCGCGCTGCGCAGGAGTTGCCGAGGCCATGAAATCACTTCCGAACGTATTCAGTTCCCAACGTTCGATCAGCCCCACGCTGCCCGACGCCTGATAGCTGGCTTCAATCAGGTAATTGCGAGTGAATTCGTGCTGAATGCTTAAATTCCAGTTCATTACGTAGGGATTCCGCAAATTTGGATCCCACAAACTGACATTGCGTCCGCTATAGTTGGTTCCCAGGAATGGGCTGATGCCATTCACAATAACGGGGGAAGCTGGCTTCACGCCCTTGCTGATTTGGTAAATCGGCGTGGGATCGCCAGGGGCTGCCTGTTGCACGGCTGTGCCGACGTACTCATCATACTGATCGCGGCCACTGGGGAACTTCACGTCCACCGTATAAAAGCCGAAGCCGCCACGGAATACCCATTTTTGCAGCGGATGCCATGCGAGTCCAAGACGGGGGTTGAAGTTGTTGCTGTCGCGTTTGTTCAAGCCCGATGTTGGATGTGTCAGACCACCCTTTCGGCCGGTCAAGGTATCTGTCGCATTGGGATCGAACTGACTCATCAAACCGTACTTCGTGTTGAATGGATCTTCGTTCGAATACCGCACCCCAATGTTGGCGGTAAGTGTTGGAGTAATTTTCCAATCGTCCTGGAAATAGAAGCTGTGAATGGACGAACGTGGCAGCCAACTGCTCAACTCCGAACGGAAGGTGGCTGAGGTAACGTAACCAGTTAGAAAGCCTGCAAAGGGGCTGCCTGTATTGGGCACAGAGTTTCCAGCCGGTTGCAATCCAGTTGTGGATCCAGCGAAATCAAAAGCAACCGGGTTGGCCAGCGTTGCAGTATTCAGACGGAAGCGAAGCAGGTCGTAACCCATTTTGAATGCGTGGGTACCCTTGATAATTGAAAGATCGTTGCGGAAGGAAACAGTTTCGTTAACGGTCCGGTTAGGAGTCGCACCGCTTAGACCGTACATCGTATTGGGCGTGTTGCGGTCACCACTGCCGAAGGCAGGCATTAAGTCGCCGTTCACGTTCGGAATGCCCAACTTAGAAGCCCAATCCTGCTTGAAAGATGGAACAACGGTTTCCGAAACGCGGCGATAGTATCCGACACGAGCGTCATTCACTATGGATGGCGAAATGATGTAGGTCTTGCCCATGGACATGTTCTGATTCCGGCCCGGGTTGCGATTGCCCGATGAGCCATCGAATTCAGGGCGATCCGGGCGAATGTTCCAAGGCCGCTGCAAGCCGGGCAAGAACTTGTTGTCAGTCCAGGAATAGTAGATCTTGAACTTGGTATTGAACTGGTGATCCATCCGGAGGTTCATGTCATTCTGATAAACCTGTGCGAATTCGTCGGCCAGATAGTTTCCAGTGGCGCCGGTTGAGTTGAAGGCTCCAGCGCGGTTGGGTTGCTGCCAGGGGTCAAAGTCCAGGACCTTGCGGGCAACTGGATCAATGCGAGTTGTTGGAATGCGATTGCCCGCGAATGGATCGCGAAGCCAAACACCGTTTACCAGCCTTGTGGTTGCAGGATCGAATATCGCGTTTGCTCCGGCAAAGGTGAAATCACCTTGCTTCATCCCGGCGCTTGGAACGCTGGCGTCCACTTGCGCTACCTTCTTTTCATGCAATCGTTGGAAGCCGAAAAAGAAAAATGTCTTATTGCGTCCATCGTATAGTTTGGGGATCATCACCGGGCCAGACAAGTTTGCATCAGGCATCATAAAGAAAACCGGAACGCCGTTGGGGCGCGTAGCCGTTGCTTGTGAAGTCTTGGTCTTGTCGAAAAACAAGCGATGCTGCATACTGCGCGTTCTGCCGTAAAAAGAGCCCATGCCGTGCAGTTCGTTCGTCCCGCTCTTTTTCACCGCACTGATAACACCACCAGCAGAGTGGCCATATTCAGCCGGAGGCAAAGTGGTGATTACCTTCACTTCGGCCACAGAATTCATCATCGGCCTACTTGTTTCCGTACCACCCTGTTGATCGTTGCCATTCACGCCATCTTCAAAAAGGCCAATGGCGCCGGCGCGTTGGCCAGCCAAATGGTAATTGCCAAGACCGCCACCGAAAGCGTATCCGCCAGTGGTCATGCCAGGCACAATGTTCATGGTGGAATTTACAAACCGCTGGAAAAGCGGCAAGTCATAAAGAACCTGCCCGGTTACCACAGTGCCTGTAGCTGATGTCTCCGTTTCCAGCAATGCTGAGGAGGCCGAAACTTCCACCACTTCTGTAATGTTTCCTACCTGCAAAGCAACGTCCACAGCCAGAGTGTCCCCTGTTCGAAGATCAACGGTCTCCGTCGTTTTCTTGAAACCCGCCCCTTCGAAGGTGACCTTATATTGGCCAGGCTGAAGCGACAGAATGCGATAGATTCCATCGTTGTTGGTAACGCCGGTCGAGGTGAGATTGGTTGACACCTGAACGACAAGGATTTTTACGTTAGGCACAACAGCTCCGCTTGAGTCTGTTACGCGGCCAGTCATAGTGGATGTGCCGATCTGCCCCCATGTTGGCGCAAGCAGACAGGCGAACATCGCGCACAAGGCGAGTTTTGTCCTCATAGATTTTCCCCTTCACACTGGAAGTTGAATCTTCCAGCTAGCTGAAAAGTATATCTCTATTCAAACCCCTTTGGGAGACGTTTGCGTCTATGATAAAGTGTTCGAGTTACCTATGAAAATCAGACTCCTTGCTTTCGCCCTGTCTTGCGCGGGAATCGCCCTTGCCCAAAAAGTTCCTCAGACCAAGAACGAAGTGGCTCGCCCTGGTGGCATGCTGCCCGGAAATCCGAAAATCGCTCTGGTGAAAATCGCCGATGGATTTAACGATCCCACCAACGTGGCCAACGCAGGCGACGGCACTGGACGCCTTTTCGTGGTGGAACGCGTCGGCCGCATCCGCATTGTTGGTAAAGATGGCAAAGTGCAGAAAGAACCGTTTCTGGATTTGACGAACATCAACCCCTTGGGCAGCGATGTGCAAACAGGATTCGTGGAACAAGGCCTATACGCCGTCGCGTTTCATCCAAAGTTCAAGCAGAACGGCTATTTCTATGTCCACTATTCTTCGCTGCCATT
>JAYUSZ010000426.1:0-19185 GCA_043755435.1 Bryobacterales bacterium
TCCATGCTGGCTTCGTCACTTCCGGTAACTTCCAGGGCTGCCTCAATCGTGTATCCTTCACGCCAGCCGCATCGAATGGCAGCCCATAAACCAGCTGCGTAACTTGCTTCAAATCGCTCTGGAACATCTACTCTGATGGGAGCGGCCAGGTTCATTCGCAGCTCCTGATGGGCCATTTGATAGGCTTCAAGCGCCGAGGGCAAATCAACGGCGGGATCCTCCACCGCAATCGAAATGCTAGACATCATCCCTTGAGGCCGCGGCAGAAAGCCGCGGTCCACTTGCTCTGCGAACGTTCGCACGGTATCGATATCTTCAGGGCCAAAAGGAATGGCGTTGACTACAATTTCGCGGCCGCCGCCAGGCCGCATGCGTCCTACCAAAATCGGCTTCACGAAATGAGCACTCGCCGGGGAAGAAGAAAGCGCCATGTGCAGCAGGAAAGGTCTTTCCACCCCTGCCATGCTTACCGCATCCACAGCAAGATAGTAAGTGGAAGAGTGAGTTGGGTCTTTAACCAAGGAGCCCATGAAGGGCTTCAAACTCTCTAAACCAAGACTTGGGATTCGTGACAAAAGACGATTTCGTACCTCTGGAGTTAGAGGTTGGCGCTCTCCCATCTGCAGAATCAGATCAGCCAGGGCTGCGGCCTCGTTGGCGCGCATCGGCAGTTCCAGCGGTACAGTCATCATAGTTTAAGATGCTTTAGGTATTCTTTGAATTCATTCCCTAAATCGTGGCGTTTCAATGCAAATTCTACCGTGGCCTTCAGGAAGCCTAGCTTATCGCCCGCATCGAAGCGGGTCCCTTCAAACTTGTATCCATAAACCGGACGGCTGCGGAGCAAATGCTTTAAGCCGTCGGTTAGTTGAATTTCCCCGCCCTTGCCAGGTTCAACTGCTTCTATAGACGCAAATACTTCAGGTGTGAGTACATAGCGCCCAATAATTGCCAAGTTGCTGGGTGCGTCCTCCGCCTTAGGTTTCTCCACCATGTTGCGAATCCGGTACAGCCGGTTCTTGGTTCCGTTATGATCCACCGGCTCGGCATCCACCACACCATAGGCCGAGATGCTCTCTTTCGGCACCTCCATTAGCGCAACAACTGAAGCGCCATAAAACTCATATACATCAATCAGTTGGCGAAGGCACGGGACGTCGGAATCAATCACGTCATCGGAAAGGATAACCGCGAAGGGTTCCTTTGAAACCAGTTCTTTAGCCCGTAGTACAGCGTGTCCCAACCCCAACGCCTCTTTCTGCCGCACATAAGAAACGTCCATCATCCCGGAAATGTCCCGGACCTGCTGCAGCAGATCTTTCTTATTGCGGGATGCCAAAAGATTTTCCAGCTCAAAACTGACGTCGAAATGATCCTCAATAGCTGACTTGCCCCGGCCCGTTACAATGATGATGTTTTGCACACCAGACTGAATTGCCTCTTCCACGCCATATTGGATAAGCGGTTTATCCACTAGGGGAAGCATCTCTTTTGGCATCGCTTTGGTGGCGGGCAAGAAACGGGTGCCCAAACCGGCAGCGGGAAATACAGCCTTCCTAACCTTTGCAATCATACCCCTATATTCTAAACGTTCTTGCTAATGAACAATATACGGGAATTCCCTTGTTTCGTATTACCCTGCGGTACTAGAACCGAACCTGCTAAAGTCCTACTGTTTTAATATTGCTCAACCTTAATTGAGGAGGCACACTGTAAAAGTCTACAAAGAACAACAATGGATCGATCTGACCAAAGACAATGGGGTGCGAAGGAAGTTGCCCGGCTTCTGACGCTGGTAGAAAGCGAACGCCGCTATTATCAGGAAATTTTGGCAATTCTGCCAATTCCTATTGCGGTAATCGATTCCGAGTTGCGGTTGATTTCCACTAACCGGGCGTTTCGAAATCACTTCGGGATAAGCCGCGAAGAAGCGCCAAACAAACTGGAGGACTGTGATCCAATCCCAGCTGAACTAGCGCATTCCCTATCGAGCCGCCAACCGGTTTTAGATTTTTCCTGCAATCTGTTCGAAAAGCACATCACCGCTTCCATCGCCCCATTGAGTAGTTGGGAGGAAGGCCGCGAAGCAGTGCTCACCATTGGACAGCCACCCGTTATCCACGCCCTGCCCGCAGTTTCCATTCCAGAAACAATTTTCCCGCAAGCCCCAATTGAAGTGGACCCGCTTGCTGAGGTTGAACCGGAACCCGCTCCGGTTGTTATACCGGTAGCTGAACCGGCGATTGAACAGGTAATCGCACCGCCAGTCATCGAGCCAGAACCCGAACCAGAGCCAGAGCCCGAGCCCCAGCACTTCAACCTTCCCCTCTTCGCATGGGAGAGCGAGTTGTTTGATGGTGTGCGCCGCCCTCTGTTATCGCCTGAAGATGGTATTGCTGCTGCTATTCACGACACCACCAGCGGCGTTCCTTTTGCGGACTGGATTCAAAATGTCCACCCGGATGAGCAAAATCGCGTTCTGGATTTCTACGAACTACTGGCTAGCCGTGGAGGCCGCGGTTCGTGTGAATACCGCATGGCCCTGGGAAATTCCTGGTCGTTGGTGCGCGATGCGGTGGAGGTGGAAGTTGTCGACGGCACTCCTATGTTCCGTGGTGTCTCATTCGATCTCACTCGTCACTATCAAGGGATTCAACCGGGACTAGAAACGTTGCGCCGTGAAACAGCAGGGCAGTTGGCGCGGTCAGTTACCCATGAATTGAATAACACCTTGATGATCATTCAAGGTTACGCTGAAGAACTTCATCAAGGTTTGTCCGAACACGACCCCCGTCGCCAAGATACGCATGAACTGGTGAAGGCAACAGCCCGTGCAGCATCCACTGTCGCCCGTCTGCAAAGTTACTACCGTCCCGCACCTGCCCGCGTCTCCGTATTTGATCTCCATAATTTGGTGGAAGGCCTCACCGGTGCACAGGGCCGGCTGTTTGAAAATGTCGAACTGGAATTGAAAGCCGGACAAGCCATCATCGAGTTTGATGCTGCTCTGCTGGAACATTGGTTGAAGCAGTTAGTGCAAGATACAGTGCAGCGCAACCCTGAAGCAACCGTTACTGTGTCAACACGCTTGATTGTCTGGAAAGATGTAGTCGGATTTCCCGGCACAGCCGCCCCAGGTGACTATGTAGCTTTGCGAGTGAGTGCGACTCCTGCTCCAAATGTCGTAAATGGAGCTTTGGGGACTCTCGAATTTTCATCGGAAGCAGCCGCTGTTCACTCTTTAGCACTAAGTGGTGGAGGCTGTATGTGGCTAGTCTCCCCTTGGGACCCCAACGGAGTGTTCCAACTTTGGCTGCCCAAAAAGTCTGCAGCGTTAGTCACACCTTTACCACCTCCGATTGTCGAGGAAAAAGTTGTCCCGCCTGTCGTCGAAAGAAAACCAAAGGGAAGAGTGATGGTGGTTGAGGATGAAGAAGGCATTCGTTCCCTGGAAAGGCGATTGCTAGAAAGGCAAGGATTCGATGTGGTTGAGGCAGCCAATGGACTCGAGGCTCTGGACCTGATCGCGGCTCACCCGGAACGTAAACTCGATCTGTTGGTTACAGACTGGTACATGCCTGGCATGACAGGAATGGCGCTAATGGAAGCCGTACGCCAGAAGTATCCAGACCTTCCAGCATTGCTGGTATCCGGATACGCAGACGACGCATCTGTGCAATTAGATAGCATGCCCAGGCGCACACAGTTCTTACAAAAACCGTTCACCCTCAACAGTCTGGCTGAAGCTGTTGAGTCTTTGCTGAAACCTTAAGCTAGCTTCAGAAAGAGGCGGGAATAGCCACTAACGGTGGTTAGTTCATTGCTCGAATAGTGTCCAATTAGAAAAACCGGGTTGGGCATATTTCTTGAGCTGCCTAATCCGAACCCAACTAGAATATCTATTGAGGCCTACTGCCAATGATATTCTCTCGCCGCCAATTTCTTTCGTCCCTCCTTGTCGCTCCAGCCATAGCGCAACGGCGTTCGCCAAATGTAGTGCTGATCCTGATTGATGATTACGGCTGGACCGACACTGGCTATAACGGCAGCACTTTCTACGAGACTCCAAACATCGACAAACTGGCCAGTTCGGGCATGGTGTTCACGAATTCCTATTCGGCAAGCCCGGTATGTTCTCCAACTCGTTCCGCCATCATGACGGGGAAGTATCCCGCACGATTGCACATAACAGCGCACCTGCAGGGTGCCACGAACCGGTTCCATTTCAGTAAGGTGTTGCCACCCAATGCCCGGTTGGAACTTCCGTTGGAAGAAGTTACGATTGCTGAACTGCTTCGTGAGCAAGGTTATCGCACCGCCTGCATTGGCAAATGGCATTTGGGTAAACAAGGTTTCCTTCCTTCCAGTCAAGGCTTCGATGTTTCTCTCGCTGGCGACGAAGCTGGCTCTACCAATAACTTCTTTTACCCGGAGTGGAAGAAGAAAATTCCACTGGAAGGAAAGCCCGGGGACTATCTGACTGATCGCTTGACAGACCTGGCAGTGGACTTTGTTAGCGAGAATAAAAACAGGCCATTTTTCCTCTACCTACCACACTTCGCGGTGCACACGCCTATTGAAGGTAAGCCCGAAAAGGTGGCGAAGTATGATGCCAAATCTAAACCCGTTAATCCGCAGAATTATGGTGAGTATGCGGCGATGATTGAAAGCATGGACGAAAGCGTCGGCCGCGTGATGGAGGCGTTAAGAGAATCTGGTGTGGAGGACAATACCGTGGTTCTGTTCGCATCCGATAACGGCGGTGTAAGTTCACTGGAATGGAAACGGCGGCCAGTAACTTCAAATCTGCCACTGCGCAAAGGAAAAGGCCACTTATACGAAGGGGGCATTCGCGTGCCAACCATTGTTCGATGGCCTGGAGTGACGAAAGCTGGAAGCCGTTCGGATGAAGTTGTGGTGGCTTACGACTATGCTCCAACCATCGCTGAAATGGCGGGTGTGCCTAAATCAAAATCAAGCGTGATGGATGGCCTAAGCATCACAAGCCTGTTGAAGGGCGGTGCCAAGCTGAAGCGGACTGCAAACTATTGGCATTACCCGCACTACAGTCCACAATTGGGCCGACCCTCAGCCGCAATTCGGCAAGGGGATTACAAGTTAATTCTTTTCTTTGAGGACAATCGGGCTGAGCTTTACAATTTGAAGCAGGACATCAGTGAAGCCAAGAATTTAGCCGATTTGCAGCCGGCCAAAACTCTTGCGATGCGCAAGCAATTGGAGGACTGGCTGAAGAAGACGGGCGCACAACTTCCCGTGGCAAACCCTAACTACAATCCATCACGAGAGCTGGAACTTGGCACCCCCGAAGGACCGACTACCGCAAAATGATATATCGTTTAGGACACTCAACATGAGGAGATAATCGTTATTGATACTTTCATGAACGGCCTCAACCTGCATCACATGCCGCCAGCTCCAATTCGCACCGATTGGCGAATCGGCGCAATCGGCAGCGGTTTCATTATGCGCGATGTTCAACTCGCTGCTTACCGTAAACTCGGTCTCAACGTTGCCGCCATCACGAATCGAACCATTGAAACCGCGCGCGAAGTTGCCCAAGCTTACGGCATCCCCCGGGTCTATGATTCTTATCAGGAGTTGATTCAAGACCCGTCTATTGAAGTGCTGGACATCGCACTCCCTCCAGACTTACAGCCGCAGATTATTGCTGAAGCTGTGCTTCACTCGCACATCCGCGGCATTCTTGCGCAAAAGCCACTAGCCATGGACTATCCGCAGGCGTGCACCATTGTGGAAGCCTGTGCGAAGGCTGGCATTACTTTGGCCGTGAATCAAAACATGCGGTATGACCAATCCATCCGCGCCTTGAAAACTCTTCTGAACCGTGGGGAGTTAGGCGAACCAGTATTGGCCACCATTGAGATGCGCGCCATCCCGCATTGGCAACCGTGGTTACGGAATTATCCTGGCCTAACGCTAGCAGCGATGAGCATTCATCATCTGGATTGTTTTCGTTTCCTGTTCGGCGATCCGCTCAGCGTCTATGCCAGTGCCCGAACCGATCCACGCACAGAGTTCGTGCATCGTGATGGCATTGTTCTATACATTCTGGAGTACGAGAGCGGCATGCGCGCCTCAGCATGGGATGATGTCTGGGCTGGACCCGTGCGCGAAGGTGCGGCGGCTGATAACTATATTAAGTGGCGCGTTGAAGGAACAGAAGGCTTGGCGCATGGAACCATCGGATGGCCTGGGTACCCGAATGCCGTGCCCAGCACAATTCAGTATTCCAGCATTCGCAATCCCGGAGTGTGGATAGCACCGCAGTGGAGTGAAGTGTGGTTCCCCGATGCGTTTGGCGGCACCATGGGAGAGTTACTCGATAGCCTTACCGAAGTCCGCGAATCGAAGATCAGCGGGCGCGAAAATCTGGCAACCATGGCGCTGGTTGACGCTTGCTACAAATCGCTGGAAGAACACCGCCCGGTTAATATTAAAGAGATTACTGAGGAGCGTTGACATATGGCGAAGGGACCCATTACCGCAAGCGAAGTGGCGCAATACAAAACAGACGGCTATGTTGTCATTCCAGGTATGTTCAATCCGCAGGAAATCGAAATGCTCCAGGAATCAGCAAAGGCTGACAAAGCAATGGACGACCATTCCTTTGGAAGAGCAGATGGCGAAGGGGGTGTTGTCCGGCTTTCACTTTGGAACCATCCTGGGGATGGCATTTACGGTATGTTTGCGCGCTGCCGCTCACTGGTGGATTCCGCTGAACTGCTATTGGGCGGTGAGGTTTACCACTATCACTCCAAGATGATCATGAAGGAACCGCGCGTCGGCGGTGCCTGGGCATGGCATCAGGATTACGGCTACTGGTATCAAAACGGTGTTCTGTTCCCACTGCTCACCAGCGCCTCCATTGCTGTAGATCGCGCCACAAAAGAGAATGGCTGTCTGCAAGTACTGAAAGGCTCGCATCTGGCTGGACGCATTGATCATGTGTTGACTGGAACCCAAGCCGGGGCAGACATGGAACGTGTGAACGAATTAGCCGCACGCCTGGAATTGGTTCACGTGGAAATGGAACCTGGCGATACAATTTTCTTCGATGCGAACTTGCTGCATCGCAGCGATCAGAATCACTCCGAGTATCCACGATGGTCCATGATCTGTTGTTACAACGCAGCCCGCAACAATCCTTACAAGGAGTCACATCATCCACGCTACACGCCTCTGGAAAAGGTGGAGGATGGCATGATCGCTGCTGCCGGGAAGAAAAGGCTAAGCGAGGATTCAGTGCAACTGGCGTGGCTTGATCCGAATCGGGACGCCAGTACCACGCGACTCAAGCAATGACACCAGCCCCTTCACAAAAATGGCCCGATGCTTCAACCATCTGCCGGGATATGGAAGCTCTGTCTTTTCCCCATGCCACTGAGCGCGGATTACAGCCCTGTCAACATTTCCTGTGATAGAGCGCAACATTGTCACGATGACTTGTGGTTGCAATTTCCTGATACTTCGCGCTAGTACTGGCTCGCCAGTTCGACACGCTGCCTGCCGGGATTTCGAGTCAAGATCGTCAACCGGCTCCCCGCAGATATCAATCAAATAGCATCCAGCAGCCTGAAAAACACCCAGGAAAGTTTCCTCTGTGATGGCAGAATTCATAATACGAAACGCATCACGGATCGCCCTGTACAATCCCGAATCGCGCAGGTAAAAGAAACGCCCCGATGCCGGTGGAGCTTCGCCGATGAAGAGGATTTGCACGCGATCCGGACGATACCGGCGAAGAAGCCGCTCCCGCTGCTTGCGGTTAAGCAGGCTTGGCATTGAATAACTCAACTTGCTGGCCCACGCGGATTTCTCCGCCTTGTTCCACTTCGCTGTTCAAGGCAAGTTCACCATCAAAGCGTTTCACAATGTCGCGAAGTACCGACGGATCATGTTCCAAAGTATCTGGATCGAAAGTGGTCATAATGCAGCGGCCGCGCAAACTGTCAAGGCGAATGATAACTTCACCAATGCGCAACCAGCGGCCAGGCCAATTCCGTTCTTCCAGACCCTCCACGCCACCAATCACCAGGTTGGGCCGAAGCCTGCGACCGTCTCTACCGAAAGCAGCAATCGCCCCATCCGTTGCCACAAGCAGCGGCAGAATATCGAACCAATCCTGGCTCTGATCTCGAATCAATTCCGAACCGGGTCCCACAATCTTGCGAACCTCTGCCAGCACACTTGGTTGATTCCATGGCCGCCCATCAACCATTGGGGTGCCCTTGGTGTCCAACTTTGCATGATGACCCAGCAGACCCGGATAGGTACGCGCAGTCACCAGGCGCCCCTGCCCATTGCGCACATGAACCACCCGATCGCCCTCGACTCCATGAGCCCCAACAGCAGCTTGCTGCAACTGCTCACCGGCCATCGATTTCACCGGGTACCGCCAGATTTCTTTGACGTACATGCTTGTCTCCTTCTACAAAATGCGGCGGTCAGCCTCAGCGATTTCGGCATCATTGATACTCGCCAACCGTCGCCGCATCAGTCCGTGTTCATCGAACTCCCAGAGTTCATTCCCATACGATCGATGCCATTGCCCTGCATCATCGTGCCATTCATATTCAAACGTGACCGCAATTCTGTTCTCTCCAAAAGTCCACAATGTTTTCTTAAGTCGATAGTCCCGCTCCTTTGCCCATTTACGGCGTAAGAACGGCTTAATCTCCTCACGCCCATGAAGAAATTCTGTGCGATTCCGCCATTCCGAATCCACTGTATAAGCAAGGGCAACCCGCTCCGGGTCCCGCGAGTTCCAGGCGTCTTCGGCCATCTGCACTTTCTTAAGAACACTCTCCAGCGTGAATGGCGGCTTGATTGGTAAGGGTGTCATTTACGAATCTCCTTGCTCACCACTTTGTCACGATAGAAACGTTGCATGCCCTGGGTGATTTCGTTCAAGGAATCCTCCACCGCAAAGTGACCAGCTTCTAAGCGGTGCATTTCAGCGTTGGGCAGATCCTTCAAGAACGCTTCGCCTCCTGCTGGAGTGAAGAACACATCTGTTTGTCCCCAAAAGATAATTGTTTTTGGCTGACGCTTTTTTAGGAAGGCCTGCCATTTTGGATATAGTTCAACATTCTTGCGGTAATCGTAAAAAAGATCCAGTTGCACACGCACTGCGTTTGGCCGCAGCATAAAACCGTAGTCCGATTCCCAGTTGTCAGGGCTAATAAGTTCCGGATTCTTGGCACCGAAAAGGTAGATACCTTTAATTGCATCGTGCGTTAAGAAAGCGGCCAATGGCTTTTCCGTTTCAGCACTTCGGTTCTTCCAAAGAGCTCCGCGGAACCCATCCCAAGCTTTGGTAAATCCAATTTCATAGGCGTTTGTATTCTGTATAATCAGCCAGTCCAAAGCCTCTGGATGCCTCATCACAATTCGCAATCCAACCGGGCCACCGTAGTCCTGAACAAACAGGCCGTAGTGCTCAAAGCCTTTCAGCTTCAGAAATTCCTCCACTACTTCGGAAAGTTTATCGAAGGAGTAAGCATAATCAGCCGGGTCTGGCATGTCACTATTCCCAAACCCTGGATAGTCCGGCGCAATTACATGGAATTGCATTGCCAGCGCGGGGATCAGATCGCGATATTGATGCGACGATGCGGGAAATCCATGCAGCAGTACTAATTTTGGACTCCTTGGATCTCCCGCCTCACGGTAGGCAATGTTCAGTCCTTGCACTCTAATAGTCTTGTAGTTGGTAGGAACCGTTGCGGTGACGGAGGTGGCCAAAAGCCACCCCAAAACTAGGGATTTCATGAGGGGTTGTTTCATAATAGTTCTCCAGAAGGGAAATCTTAAACGGCCTGGCTTTGTTGCAATGTTACCGGCACACGCGGAAAGTCCACGTCAGTTCGTGCCACATGATTGAAGTAATTGGTGAAAATGTTTAATGCCACATTCGCAACAATCTCAGTGATCTCGCCTTCGGTAAAGCCAACTGCTTTTACTTCAGCCACAGCTTGGTCGGAAACTTCGCCGCGCTGCACAACCAGCGTTTGTGCAAACAACAAACCAGCTTGACGCTTTGCGTCCGTAGAATGTGCTTCTCTGCTGCTGGCGATCTCTTCCGGTTTCAACCCAACCATCTTTCCAATAGCCGAATGGGCAGAAAGGCAATATTCGCAAGAATTAGCCTGCGCAACTGTTAACGCAATCTGTTCCCGGAACTTTGCATCAAGGGCTCCTGAACCAAGTGCTCCACTGAAGCTTAGGTAAGCCTCAAGAGCAGCTGGTGCCGCTGCCAGAGTTTTCATCAGGTTTGGCGTCATGCCAAGTTTGACCTGCACGCCGTCCAGTAATTGCTTTGCCTTACCTGTAGCTTCCGTTGGATTTACCGCTGTGATTCGTTGCATTTTGTCTCCTTTTTTGTCGCTTCAAATTTGCGACACTGTATCCAAAGCAATTGGAGGGCCCTCCGCAGAGTTCTCGCAACATGTTGATAAAAAGCACAATAACAGAAAGACGTCGATTATGACATTTCATGATTCGTGACATATCATTAGTTCTGTCGCGATATTTCACGATACAATCTATCCATGCACCTTGAACCGCTTCCGGCCATCATCCTCGCTATTGCTGAGCAACGTTCCCTGAATGCGGTGCTGTTAAGCATTATCGAAACCTGCGCCCGTCAACCCAATGTCGCCCTTGCGCGCATATGGCTTCGGGAGTTGGATGAAAACTGCCCGGTCTGTTCTGCCGCTTCACCAACCTCACAAACCGCTTTGCACCTAAGGGCAAGCGCCGGCTCACCTCTTTCGGGAACAGCCGATTGGTCCCGCATCAATGGCACCTTTCATCGCATCGCCCTATCTCCCAGTAATTTGAAAATCGCCCATATCGCCACCACCGGGGAATCCATCCGCATTGTGAATCTGCCCCAAGATCATCAATGGATTCGGAATCCGGAATGGGCAAGTGGCGAAGGGTTAGTGAGTTTCGCCGGTCACGCGCTGATTTTTCGCGGCGAAGTGCTCGGTGTTCTTGCTGTATTCCGCCGGACTCCTGCTGATGATGAATGTTGGGCTTGGCTAAAAACTATGGCCAATGCCGCAGCAGTTGCCATCGCCAACGCGCGCGCCTTTGAACAGAACGAATCCCTGCGTCACCAACTGGAGCAGGAGCGCGATTACCTTCGTGAAGAAGTGCTGGCCGGTGGAGCTTTTGGTGAAATCCTGGGCCAGAGCCCCGCTCTTCAGAGAGTGTTGCACCAGGTAGAATTGGTGGCCTCAACCGATGCCAATGTGCTGGTGTTGGGCGAAAGTGGAACGGGCAAGGAGTTGATTGCCAGGGCCATTCATCAGCGCAGCCCCAGAGCGCACAAAGCATTAGTGAAGGTGAACTGCGGATCAATTCCGCGGGAACTCTTCGAAAGTGAATTCTTTGGCCATGTGCGAGGTTCCTTCACTGGCGCAGTACGCGATCGATTGGGCCGGTTTCAACTCGCCGATGGGGGCACGTTGTTTCTGGATGAAGTAGGTGAAATCCCATTGGAACTACAATCGAAACTACTTCGCGTACTGCAGGAAGGTGAATTTGAGCGTGTGGGCGACGAGGTAACTCGCAGAGTAAATGTGCGGGTAGTGGCGGCCACCAATCGGGACCTGCGTAAGGAGGTTGACGAAGGCCGCTTCCGGCTTGACTTGTTCTACCGTCTGGGAGTTTTCCCCATGGAAGTGCCACCGCTGCGGGATCGTCAGGAAGATGTACCCGCGCTTATTACGCACTTCGTACGACATGCTTGCCTGCGCTTTCACTTACCGGAACCACGCATTCTGCAAAGAGAACTGGACAATGCCAAAAACTACCATTGGCCGGGCAATGTTCGAGAGCTTCAAAACATCGTAGAACGGGCTGTAATCGTTTCGCACGGAGGAAAACTAATCCTGGATCTGCCCAATTCACCAAAGACCACAACGCCAAAGGAACAGCGAATCGTCCAGCCCACCGGCGAATTCCAAAATAAGGTGGTCCCGGAAAGGGAATGGCGAGACAGGGAGCGGGCCAACGTACTGGCGGCACTTAGGCAAGCAAGCTTCCGAATCTCCGGAAAGGGAGGAGCGGCTGACTTACTCGGTATCAATCCGGCCACTCTTACGTCGCGGATCAAAGTTTTAGGAATCAACAAACGCAACCAATCCATGTAGAATAGTTCAGGAATAAATTATGCTCACCACGAATCGACGGTCGTTCTTGAAGCAATGCGCTGCCTTTGGCATGGCCACAAGCCTGGCGAATGCCGCAACGGATTGGAAAAAACAGATTGGCCTGGAAATGTACACCGTTCGTGATCTAACGCCAAAGAATTACGAAGGCACACTCACCAAGGTTGCCGAAATCGGCTACAAGGAAATTGAACCAGCCGGCGGAGCCTATGGTGGACTTCAACCCAAGCAATTCCGCGCACTGCTCGATCGTTTAGGACTTAGCATGCCCAGCACCCATGAGGCCGCCAAGGCTGGTCCGGGGCTAGAAAAAGAACTGGAGGGATTCCAGATGATGGGTTTGAAATACACTGAGGTTCGCGGACAACGCGGCGGTGGCGGTGCGCAGGGTGTAACCGAGGATTCGGTGAAGCGGACTGCTGCCGAACTAAATGAATTCGGCAAGACAACAACCAAGTTCGGGATGAAGATGTTGTTCCATAATCATTCGCAGGAATTTCAGCGGATTGAAGGCAGCAAATTACGGCCATATGACATTCTGCTTTCGGAAACGGACCCGGCATTGGTCGCAATGCAACTCGATATCGGCTGGGCCAGCGTATCCGGGCAGAACATCTTGGAAATGTTCAAGAAAAATCCCGGACGGTTTGAGTTATGGCACGTGAAAGACGTCCGTGGAATCAAGTTGCTTCCCGCTGATTTAGACCAGCGCGCCCGCATGCGCGCAATCACATTAGTTCCAATTGGCCAAGGGGAAGTGGATTACAAATCCATCTTCGCTGGTGCGGAAATCGCCGGCCTGAAGCACTTCTGCATCGAGCAGGACAATGCCGCTGATTGGGGTGATTCCTTGTCTGCAGCCCGCGTCAGTTACCGGAATCTAAACAAAATTCTGTAATAATCGCGAAATCCGGGACGGGTCCCGGATTTCGGAGGCTGACCAGCCCGAAATCGCGCCCCAGAAGATTTTGATTCACAGCAGAAGTGTATTGTTGAACTAGTTCATTACAAAGCAGTTGCCCTCAAGGTATCCCCTTCCATCGGGTGGTCATACAAGCACAGCTGGTAAAGTGCCAGCATGAAAATTGCAATTGGAACAGATTATCGCAACCTAAGTGCCGTGGTGGGTTTGAAATGTTGAAGCGCGGAGATCGCGTGGTTTTGGGCGTCGATTTAGGCAAGCGGCAAACGCCAGCCACCATCATAGCTTTGGAAACAACCAGCACTCCACCCACTTGGGATCCAGTGCGCCTAGGCTGGACCCACGCCCCGGGAATAAGTTCTAAGGGCCGTACAGCAGTAGTGCACTGGGTCGAATCAATTCCACTGGGGACAAGTTACGACGCTGTTGCCCAGCGCATCTGGTATGTGGCGGAGGCAGTAGGTGCGTCAGAAATTTGGATGGACGGTACTGGCGTGGGAGTGGCAGTTGAGGAAATGGTGCGGCAACGCAAGCCTCCAAGTTTGAAGTGCGCGCTCAGGGCGGTCACTATTACCAGTGGACAAACGGTGAGCCACACGACTGTTCCGAGGCGCGAATTGCTGACACGGTTAGCAGTGGAATTGCAGGAGGGCAGAGTGAAGGTAGCCAAGGGATTAAGCGGTTGGCCCGAATTGCGCAAGGAACTTTTGGCACTGGATGGTGAAGGACGCAAGAAGCAAGGTCGCGACGATCTGGCTCTGGGCCTTGCGCTAGCGGTGTGGGGGTTGACTGGAATTGGCCCAGCGGCAGGGGAACGCAATGAGGTTCGCTTGGTTTGACTTTAAATCGGACTAAGCACTCCAAGGTTACTGATCCGCGCGCGCAAGCAAGCCGTCTTCGGCTGCGTCGCCTTTCAGTTCCCTTGTCATCTGGGAGCGCAACTCACTCAGATTTGGACGAGCCAAAGATGCGGGAAAATGTTTCAATCCACGCGGCCCGCGCGGGCCGCGACATTATAGTCAGTAGGTTGCCGTATTTTAGAATCAAGTGCAGGGGAGCTAAGCACATCGGGGAACCCGTTGGGCGTTTCCATCTGAAAATCAAGATGAGAAAAGCGGCTCTGATAGATGGAAACAACTCGTCCTCTTCGCTTATGGCCAAGAGGACTAAAGAGAGAAAGAACTCTTAGCATTTTGAAAAGACGTATGTTGCGGGTTCCGATGGGGTAACCATAATGCAGCGCCCTGATCCAAATTAGGGCAATTATATACTTGACGGACTTGATTGTGATAGGGTTGTTTAGCGTGACAGGCCGGTTTTTACACTAAAGCCCACCTTTTTTGCCTTATCCTAAATTCTACAGCGGAAATATCATTGGCTATCTCGCTGTTTGTATTAACTGCGTCCCGAGCTTTCACTAAGCCATCCCTAATAGTATTCAGACCCAATATCAAATGCCTATCTATTACATTCCCGCAAAGGGGGCATTTCGCAGGAATAACATCGTCGTATTTTGTTACAGATACTTGTTCTTTGCCATATTGCCCAGTAGAAAGTTTGTGTAGGAGATCGACCGTTAATTCGCCCAAACAGGTATTGCATTTAACTGTCATCAAACGAAGCTCGGAAATAGGGATTAGTAGATCAGTGACCATGAATGGCATGATACTACAACTGGGGATTTGTTTTTGGCTCATGGCGCAATTCTCCTGTACAATGGAATTGGCCGATTGAATAAATCTAGTAGAACTTGGAAGGCTTGAGCGTCGCTAGTTTGGCGACGCGCTATCGCTCTAAACTTCCCTCACTCGTAGTGTATCACGACCAGAGGGTTAAATGATAACCGAACAAGCGCTACATCAAGTCGCATCCATTCGCGCCAAACGACAGGCTAGAAAGGTTGCCGCCTTGCTAAAAGTCTACGGAGACGAAAGCTCCGATGAAACACACAAACGAGTTTATGCGGTAGCAGGGCTGATAGCTAACGTAGATACATGGGAAAAAGCTGAGATTAAGTGGATAGAGCGCACAAGTGGAATCCCGTTTCATGCAAACCACTGCGAAAGCGACCGTGGCGTGTATGTGCATAGCAAGCATGCCGAGAATCAGTCTCTGTACAAGGACCTGACGGTCTTGTTGGCGGATAGTGGCATAATTGGTTGGGGGGCGATTATTGACATGAATGCAATGGTCAGCGTCTTCCCTAATTGCCCAGACTTGGTACATGTTCAGTGTCTACGCCACGTAGTGCAAGACCTAAGATACTACACCGCTAAAGAAGGTGAAAAAGTAGACTTTACATTTGATAATAGAGTTGAGATCCAACACAACGCCACCGAGGCCTACAGAATACTGAGGGCTATGGAGCAGTGGGATAAGGAAATCGGACCTACAATTTCCTTTGCGTGCAGTTTAGATGAGCCTAGGATACAGATGGCCGATTTGTACGCAAGAGAGTGCATGAAAGAAGTAGATAATGTAGTAGGACCAGTCCTACGCGGAAGACGCAAATCTATGGCAGCATTACTGGAGACGGAAAGATTTGGGTTTAGGGTTTTGGACCTTGATTACTTTAACGAATTAAAGGAAGCCCTTCCGGAGCTAGAGCGACGTTCTGGAATATCAACCGCAACCTATGCTCGATGGCTAAAACAAAACAAACTGGACCACAATTCGACTAATGTCCTTAAGTTTGCGGAGTGGTCCGAAGCGCAACCAACTAATCGATGGGAAGAGATAGATAAAGAAGAAAACAGATAAGAACCCAAATGAAACCACACACCGAAATGAACGAAGGTCCAGAAGCGTTTGAAGCATTCAAGCAAGCAGCGAAGAAGATACTTTCAGTTCCTAAATCAGAACTACCCAAAATGCAAACGAAAAAGCCGGTTGCATCTAAGGCTTGACCGGCTTGCGTTTACCGCGCTGTTGCCGAGTGCGCTCTTTCTCAGATAGCGCACGTTTCTAAGTCTGCGTTCTTTCCAGTCAAGTTATCCCAAGTAAGCTTTTTACCGACGATCTGTGAAGCCGCAAGAGCAAAGCGTTCAAACTCGCTCATGTCCTTCCGGCTGTTGTAGCGGTAGGCTTGCTCATCGAGGTAGCGGAACAGATGAAACGGTTCGACCGAAACATAGGTCCCGCTCAATCCGCGCTTGAGTAAGCTCCAGAAGTTCTCAAGGCCGTTAGTGTGTACTTGATCACGCACGTATTCTACAGCGTGGTCTACAACTTGATGAGCATATTCACCTTCAAGGCCCTTGTAGCTCATCAAGGCATCACTGTAGAGCGCGGAACCGGCTTCTACGTGCTTGCGCACTTCAGATTGTAATGCCTTCTTTTTACGATTCGGAACTACTTTGGTAATTACCCTCCCGCCGCGTTCAAGTATTCCAATGACTGCTATCTTGTCTTTTCCGCCGGTTCCAGTGATGCGCCGCTTGCGCTTCTCAACGTGCATGTTACCCGCCTTACCGCCGATGAATGTTTCATCCACTTCGACGTGACCAGTTAGTTTCTCGAATGAACCGGAATGCAATGCAAAGCGGATTCGGTGGGCCATATGCCAAGCTGACTTTTGAGTTACTCCCAAATCGCGTGCGATTTCACAAGAGGAAATACCGTTCTTGCAATTCACGATTAGCCACATTGCAGCAAGCCACTTACTAACAGGCAATGGTGAATCTTCCATGATGGTTCCAACCTTCAAGGAAAACTTCTGTTGTGGGTGCCTGGTGTTGCACTTCCATACGTTAGCTTTGGCTAAATAAGTTACTCGGTCTGAGTTACAATTTGGGCACAATACCTTACTATCCGCCCAACGCAAAGCAATAAGAAACTCATTGCAGTTATCAACGTTATCAAAGTAGATGATTGCTTCTTGAAGGGTGTTTGGTACGCTCATAAAACAAGTATGTCAGGAATTCTCTGGTCCGTCAAGTATATAATTGCCCAAATTAGCACGTGTGAATGGTTCCACGGAATCGTGGTTAGCACCTCAAGTCCCCAGCACTTAAAATCTAGCCAAGCGTCCGACGCCTACGCCACCCGAAGTTCGGCACTACCCCGCTTTCTGGGCTTCACGACAATCTCCACATCATGCCCCAACGCGACAAGGAATCGCATCAGTCGCTCGACCGAATAGCCCCTGAATTGACCGGCCAACATAGCGGAGACCTTCGGCTGATCTATGCCCATGAATTGAGCCGCAGCTACTTGCGTCAAACGCCGTTGCCGGATGGTACGGTTAATTTTCACTACCAGCCCCGCCTTGATCATGTGTTCGTCGGCATCGGCTAGGCCGAGATCCGCAAAGACGTTCCCCGAACTTGGTTCCATTTCAAGAGCTTTTCTTCTCGGCATTCTTCACCTCATTGCGCAACTTTTTGAGCCGTTGCTGGACTAGTTCTATTTCGGACTTCGGTGTCGCAATCCCGGCCTTGGACTTTTTCTGAAAAGCATGGATCACTTAGATCGCATCCCCAACTGATACTGTGTAGACCGCCCGGTACGTCCCGCTTTCATCATCGGCTGCAATTTCCATCACACCGCTTCCAAGACCTAGCAGTGGCTTGGCTTTGGCGCTCATTTCCCCCAACTGAGCGGAATACAAGGCATAGCCGATGTCATCTTGGACGCCAGCCGGAAACGACTTCACGTTGGAACGGGAATCGGCGAGCCACGTGAGTTTCTTCATACGCAGGTACATGCCCATATTGGCATAGAAGAATTGCCGCGTCAAAACACTCCTGGTGACAAGTTATAAAACCAGACCTTAAACTGCAACCAAGCATCGGCATTCGTAACAACTCTCGGCATCTCAAAAGTTTTTCATACCCCGGTTGTGCGGCCAACCGGCCGGGGTCAATCCTTCGTAAAACACTCTCCGGGATTCAACAACTTAACTGGTTTCGGGCGTTAGTTTTGGTTTTAATTCAACCTCGAAGCCGAGCGATTCAAGCCTTGCTTTGAGTCGATTTGTGACGCGTTCCGGATGCATTCGGTCAAAGTAATCGGCACCCTGTTCGCGGTAACGAACACCATCCCGGATGAGGTTGTACACAACGGTCAGAATCCGGTGAGCAACAGCAACGGCAGCCTTCTTCATACCCGCCCTCCGGCTGATCCGATAGAACAAAGTAGTGAAGAAAGTCTTGCGCCGGCTAATCCGCGAGGCAGCCCACGCCGCTTCCACCAGAGCGCGGCGAATGTACTGATTGCCCTTGCTCGTCCGTCCGCTTTGACGCTTGCCCGCGCTTTCAGCGTTGCCCGGACACAACCCGCACCAACTGGCCAAATGACCACTGGTGGGGAACCGGCTCATATCGACGCCGATCTCCGCAATAATCGTCCAGGCCGTAAGAAGCGCCACTCCGGGGATCTCGCACAACCGGGTGATCACATCGTTGTAGGGCGTCATGGGTTCGCTGATTCGCTGTTCCAGCAGTTGCAGCTTGCCGGTTAACCGGTCCAGTTCCTCCAGCAGTTCGCACAGCAGAAAGCGGAAATGATCGGTCAACTGACAACCGCGAAGAGCCTTCTCCAACTGGTCTCGTTTGGCACGCACACGCTTGTTCGTTGCAAGCACGGCCAGTGACTCAGGCTTCACCCATTTCGACGTCGCCAGTCCTTCCAGGATCGAACGGAACGTCGGCCTGGTGACCTTGCCCAGCACGCTGGAAAGCTTCACGTTGTTCAGCTCCAGCAGCCGGTGAATGCGGTTAGAGATACGGGTGCGGTCGGCAACCAGATGCGTTCGCCGTCTTACCAGGTCGCGCAATTCGCGAATCTCCTGTGGCGGCACAAAACTGGCACGCAGTAAATCGTACTGCAACAATTCCGCGATACGTGCTGCATCCACTCGATCCGTCTTATGGCCGGGCAATGCCTTGACGTGCTGTGGATTGACCAACAGTAACTCCAACTTTGACGATCGTTCTAGAATGTTCCAAACCGGTCGCCAGTAAACGCCAGTGCTTTCCATTGCCACAATCTGAATGCGGTGGCGCAAAAGCCACGAGTTTAGTTTTTCCAGATCTTCGTTAA
>JAYUSZ010000427.1:0-19175 GCA_043755435.1 Bryobacterales bacterium
GATCATGCCCGGACCTTTGTGCAATCCGTTGGCCAGTTCGAAATTAAGGATAAATAGGGATATTACTGGCCGCTTGGGGCCATCGATGAAAGGTCTTGGTAAATGAAGTTATCCATTTGGATAATGAAGCAGACACCGAAGGGCAGGAAAAACTGGAAGGAACTTGCAACATCCATCAGGCGGAAGCCATGCGGTTTCCGCCCTTGGGTTTCGAACTCAAACTCAAATATTAAGCGACTGCTTTGCGAGCTTCCGCTTCATCCGTCTGCAGCGTCGTATACTTAGCCAGCCCAAGCATCGTGAATACCTTTACGAAATGCGCCGACAAGCCAAAGCACACTACTTTCTGCGGAACCTTGCTAGCCGCCATCATCAACTGAATCACCAGCGCAATGCCGCTGGAATTCAAGTAAGGTACTTTAGAGAAATCTAAAAGGATGTTCTTCGTCCCCGCCGCCAGAGCCTTGTACTGGCCAAGAACCGCATCTTCAGAGAGGCTGGTAATGTCGCCTTCAAATCGCATCACGGCTAAGTCGCCGCTCTGGTCTACTTTCGTCTTCGTTGGTGTAACCATAAAATTATATTTTCCCTTCAGGATGTAAATGAATCACCAGACGGGCGTAACTGCCGCTGCCCTGTTGTGCGCTAACGTATTCAACTTCGTCCACCAATGCTTGAATCAGAAACATCCCCATTCCACGAGGATCTTCTTCGCCCATCATCTTGCGATCAATATCGGGCACATGCATCTGTTCGTGCACCCCCGGCCCCTGATCGCGGATCTTCACTTCCAAAGATTCCAGGCTCATGGACATAGTCACAACCACACCCAGCAATTCGTTCAACTGATTGCCGTGTTCTATGGCGTTGATACACGCCTCGGAAACTGCCGTTTTCAAATCGTCCACACGATCACTTGAAAAACCCATTAAATCCGCAACACTTGCCGCGGTGTTCATGGCCACTTTCTCGAAGCCGAGTCTGGTGGGTAGACGCAGTTCCGTAATAATTGGATCAGCCGTCATACAATGTCTCCTTTAAATGCCCGGCACAAGTACAGCGCGGTCATATCATCGGTCTGGTGAGCCCCACCGGAAAATCGGGCTAATGTATGCCAAACACGATCCAGCAGATCCGGTGTAGGGGATTCGTGCATCAATCCCATCAGCCGGTCTTCGCCAAACTCTTCTTCTTCCTGAAAAACTTCTGTCAATCCGTCAGTGTACAGCAGAATCTGGCTGCCTTCACGAAGAGTGTGCCTTTCAATTTCATATTTTAGATTTGGAAGCAATCCCAATGGCGGACCGCTGGCACCAATCCTCAGACGGTCTCCGCCCGATACAAGAAACGCAGGATTGTGCCCACAATTCACTACTTCAACCTCATGGCTCACGGGATCAAGGCACATCAAAATAGCAGTGACGTATCGACGCCTTGCCTCCAAGCCTTCTTGCCAATGAAGAGTACTCAAGCGGGCAGCCATCTCATCCAGCGGCAATCCTGCCGTGGCGATCGCTCGAAAGCTGGAACGGAATGTAACACTGATCATGGCCGATGCCAGACCCTTCCCTGCAACGTCCGCCATCACCACCATCAGCCGCCCATCGGGTAAGCTAACAGCGTCCACATAGTCACCACCAACTTCATAACAGGTGGTAGAACGGAAGGCCAAGGAGTAGCCTCCAATATCCGGCACACTGTGTGGCAGCAGACTGCGTTGAATGGCACGCGCCGCATCTAAGTCCAGTTTCACTCTTTCCCACTCAATCGTTTTTTCGTGATGCTGCGCATTGCCAATTGCCAGCGCGGATTGCAGCGCCAGCCCTTCCAGGAAGTCAGCTTCTTCCAGTGACAACGGCTCACTCCGGCAAATAATCAAATGCGCCAGCGTCTCGCCGCGTTCGCCGGTTAGCGGTGCTGATGTATACCCAGGCATGTCAGCTGTTTCCGTCCAGCGTGACCAATCGTCGGGAACTTCGCCATAAATGTTCGTTCTTGTTTGAAATTGTGGCGATGCGGAAAAGAAGAAAGATCCATCCGCTTCCAGTTCCTTAGCGGCGATTTCCAACACTCCCGCCAGGACTTCATCCAGGCGAATGGTGGAATGCACTCGACGAGCCGCTTCCAGCAAACTCTGAACGCGCGCCAACTTCTGCTGAAGATCTATCGTCTCTCCGCGTTCTTGATGTGTCCCATGCATCATCATAGTATCTCCCATTTACAACTTCCCAAAACTTACCAGTGCCGATGGCTCGTCCTCAAATATCTCAAACGTTGTGTAGAGTTTAGTAACGTGCAGTAAGGAATGTACACGCTTCGCCGGTCGCAACAGTTTCATAGTGTGGCCGCAGTTCATTACCGATGTGCAGCTAGCCACCAGTTCACCCAAACCGCCGGACAGGTCCACAAGAAAATCGTTCTGCCGTTGATTGGCCGTACGAATGTATTGACGAAGTTTCGATGGTTTGATTGTTAGAGACATGCCAAGCTGTACAGCAAGCTGTGGGCCAATGATGAAACCCTTATATTCTAATAACATTGCTGCTGGGACTATACATCCTGGATAATGAATGGAACCAAAAGGATAATGACTTCGCCCCTCGCTGATTCCCCAGCCAAGCTATTACTGAATGCATCCGTGCTGGTTTTTCTGTTCCGCGCATTGGCGGGATCAAGAGACTCGGTACGCCGCAAGGAAGTTGCCTCCCAACTGCTCAGCCTGCTTGCCGACTTCATTCCCTTTGAATCCGGCGTCGCACTTCTAGGGGGGCCAGATGATGATCTGGAGGCACAGTTTTTGGAAAACGGTCTTGACATGGCCACTTGGCAGCGCCTGCTCAAAGAAGGAGCTTTCCAGCAAGACGAAATCGCGGTAGTACCGATTTATGCCTATGGTGTCCTGGCTGGAACTGTGATCCTTCGAGGCACACAGCACGATGCAATGCCTGTGCTGAGTGCCGTTGCCAGTCTTGCGTCGGTGGCCGTGGAAAGTGTACGAGAAGTGGAACGCCTGCGCGATTCTTGCCAAGCGCTGGAATTACGAGTCTTTGGAACAGGCGGGATATTAGGGCAAAGCCCTGGTATTTTGAAACTACTGGCTCAAATTGAAAAGCTCGCCCCTCGTGATACCACGGTGCTCATTCAAGGTGAAAGCGGCACTGGTAAGGAGTTAGTGGCTCGTTTGTTGCATCAGGGCAGCCCCCGAGCCGATGCCCCTTTCGTAGCCATCAACTGCGCAGCCATCGCCGATTCCCTGCTAGAAAGTGAACTATTCGGCCATGAAAAAGGCGCATTCACTGGCGCGACGGTTCTGAAAAAAGGCAAATTGGAATCGGCCGATAGCGGCACACTTTTCCTGGATGAAATTGGAGAATTGGCATTGCCGCTTCAAGCAAAGTTATTGCGCGTGTTGCAGGAGCGAGAAGTGGAAAGAGTCGGCGGCACAAAGGCCGTTCGCGTGAACATTCGTGTGGTGGCGGCCACCAATCGCGATCTTGCGGAACGGGTGAAGGATGGCGGGTTTCGTGCCGATCTGTATCATCGGCTGAACGTAGTCGCTGTGCGGACGCCACCCCTTCGGACCCGAAAAGAAGACATTCCAGTGCTTGGTAAACATTTCCTCGGGTTATCCGGCGATGCATCAAAGAAGCTCACTCCGGAAACTTTGCGTTGCTTGGTATCTTACGACTGGCCAGGCAATGTTCGAGAACTTGCCAATGCAATGGAATATGCGGTGGCGCTTGGCAGCGACGGTCCAGTAACGCCAGGCGATCTGCCGGAGACCATTTGGGATGCGTCGCCCCTGGAAGATCTTGGCGCCTTTCAAGTTTCCGTCTCAGACGCCAAACGAGAGAGCGTCCTGCGCGCTTATCAGCAGAGCGGTGGAGATTATAAAATGGCTGCGAAATTATTGGGCTTGAATCCAACTTACTTGTTGCGGCTTGTCCGCAACCTGGGGCTGCGCGATGCGCTGAAAAAATAATGGCCTTCGAGTTTACGGTTGAACAGCCCATTCGTCCAGGAGAAACCATTTCGATTCGATTGAGCGGACGCCTGACACTAGGTCCGCAGCTGCTCCAATTCGGCCGACGAGTTGCTGATCTGCTGGCCTCACTACGACCAGCTGGTCTGATTCTGAAAATGAATGAAGTCGAGGACATCGACAGCGCTGGGCTCGGCGAACTCGTGGTGCTCTATACAACTGCCGGGCACGGTGGCTGCCGCTTCTGTCTATTGAGTCCTTCGCCACGAATAGTAAGGTTGCTTGAGACGACCAAACTATCAGGAATACTGCCCAACTTCGACGATAACGAGCTCGCCCAGGCCTGGATTAATGGGCAGACAGGATCGATTTAATCCAAGAAGCGTGGGTTGGTGCACGAAACGCAAACAAACTAGCGAATCTAACTTTTCAGCCCTACTTCCAATCAGAAATCCACATCCAAAGACAGGGTAATAAACCCGTCAAGTTCGTCTCAATAACTAACTCGTCGCAAGATATTTGAAAACAGAATAAGTCCCATCAACATCCAGGGGGATCCGCGCCCTACCGCAATTCCCCTACCCTGTGCAACTTCATCAAATTCGTCGTCCCTGCCCGCCCAATCGGCTGCCCCGCCACCATCACCACCAAATCGCGAATCTTCATCCAATTCCGGTCAAGCAACATCCGATCCATCTGCGCCAGCATCTCATCCGTCGTGCTCACCATCGGAGCCACAATTGCCCGCACTCCAAAAACTGCCGAAAGTTGCCGGGCCACGGGCTCCGAACTTGTAAATGCGTAAATCGGAACCGGCGGCCTGTACCGTGCAATCAGCCGCGCCGTCGACCGCGTTGCTGTGAACACCGCAATCGCCGAAACCCCCGCTTTCCTCGGCGGCTGTAATCCCCGTCTGATACGCCCCGTCCGCAATCATTTCCGCCACAGATGGCGATGCCCGCAACGGCAATTTCTGGAACCCTCGATCCTTCAGCGAGACCTCCGCCTCCACCGCAATGCGCGCCATCATCTTCACGCTTTCCACTGGATACTTCCCCGCACCGGTTTCCGCTGACAACATCACCGCATCCTTTCCATCGTAGATAGCGTTGGCAATATCACTCACTTCCGCACGTGTCGGCACTGGATTTTCAATCATCGATTCCAACATCTGCGTCGCAGTAATCACAACCTTTCCATGCTGCCTCGCCCGTTCAATAATCGACTTCTGAATAAACGGCACCATCTCCACTGTGCTTCGTGTTCTTGAAAATCATGACACCCCCGCTCTGGATGCTTTATTCTAAAAGTGCAGGAGACCTCATCATGCACATCGACATCGCCCTCGAAACCGAACGCTTAATCCGTGAGGAAATTGGCAACAGCCATTTTCGCTCCGTTGATGAGTTGATCAAAGCTGGTGTTGAGGCATTGCGCCAGAAGAACGCGCCGAAAAGTCTCGTCCAATTCTTCCGCGAGTCTCCCCTAGTAGGTCTTGAACTGACCTTTGAGCGCGAAGCAGACAGCCTTAATACTCGGAACGTTTCTACTGGAGAAGAGAAAGCCAACGCATTCCTTCAATGGGCGGACAGCTTTCCCGATTCACCGCCTCTTTCCGACGAAGCCATCAGCCGCGACAACATGTATCCTGATCGCTGGTAAAGGATGAGAGTCCTCGTCGACACAAACGTACACTATCGGAAGCCCGTCGGCACCACAAAGGGTCGTTGTGCAACAATCGGCATTGGCAAATTGGTGAGGAAAAGCGCCGGTGCTATTCGCCATGACTATGCCGTTTTTCCCGGTATTTGGTGGTACATCTTCATGAAAACTGAGGTGATCGATGAAGGCTGTTGAATTCGAAACAACCTTGAACCAAGGAGGGCAGATCGTCCTGCCCGCCGAATTTCTTAGCGACATCCCAGCGGGACAGCAACTGAAAGTCGTAGTGATGTGGGAGTCCACACCTGCCGATTCGGCTTGGCGCGCAACTGGACAACTCAGATTTGAAGAAGCGTACTGCGCCGCAGACGCTGTTTACGAGCAACTCATCCATTTAACTCCAGACCGAAGCTCCAGTCCGCTGAAGTCGTATTGATCCGGATGCAGTTCCAGCAAGCGCTGGGCTCAAAAATTCGGCCAGCCCTGGTTCTGTTCGACGCCGGTGACGCGGATTTCTTTGCGGCCCCGATCACGTCACAACCAAGGGTTTCGGAGTACGACCTCGCCATCGCCGACTGGCAAGCGGCTGGCCTGAATGTGCCCTCGACGGTGCGGGTGCACAAGCTGACCACGTTGGCTAAAACCGACATCCTTCGTAGTCTTGGTGTCTGCTCAAACCCTGATGGTGAAATGCTCTCCATGCTCCTTTGCCGCATTTTCTGCCCAGCCTGAGCGTGATCATCGGTAAGAGGGCAGTTTCCAGGCACAATGAGGATCACTACCGGGGACTGGCATTGCTTGGATCTCCAGCCACCTGGGAGGTTTTGTAATCCAGCGCCGCACTTCCAACGGAGCATCATCATCCTTGAGTTCTGACGCTACCACAGTGGGAAGGATCACTCTATCAAACAGTCGGGGAAGCACCATCAACGCGTCCGATCAGAATGAGGTAATTGATCGGGCTGGTGTCAGCAATGACTAACTGCACGAGTTAGAACCCAAGGCTTTTCAACGCTGCCTGTTCCTGCTCAAAATCTTCGAGGGTGTACTCTTCATAGACCCCATGAGCCTTTAGAAATCCATCCAGTTTCCACCGGGTCCCAAAGACCAGCAGCCGCCGCAGCTCGGGCTTGGTGATGCGCTCCTTCTTGAATTCTTCAAGACCGAAGGCTTCCAGAGCCCGACGCGCCAAATCGCCATCGGCCGCGCTCATGTGGTTGGCGATGTCGTCGGGAATGTGGACGGTTACTTCCATAAAACCACGCTACTCCGCCCAGTGCGCCGGAGTCAAACAGGTACAAGCAAACGTCCTTTATGTCTGGCGCTATGCGTCGTAGTAATTCAGATAAGCTCAAGCCTTACTTTGCGCCCCAGCAGTTCAGCGGCTCTCTGTAGCGTCACCAGCGTAACGTTGCCGTTCGATGGATCGAGTAATCGGCTAATCTGGCTGCGGCTTGTGTGCATACGCTTGGCTAGGCCGTTGCGAGAAAGGCCTTGGGCCTTCATCGTCTCTTCGATTTGCCAAGCAAGCACCTCCTTGATGGCCACGGCTTGGAAGGCTTCCCGTGTTCCGTCTTGGTCTAGCACTTCGTCAAGGGTTGTAAAGCCACTGGTGGTTCTAGGTTTCTTGGCCGCCATGATCATTGCTCCTTCAAAAATTCCTGCATGCGTTTGCGGGCAGTCTTCAGTTCAGTATCCGGTGTCTTCTGGGTTTTCTTGATAAAGCCGTGCAAAGCAAGTAATTGGCCGTCAATAAAGCAAAACAGGAGCCGTGCAATACGGTTTCTGTCAAGCCCGCTGCGTAATTCCCAAAGTCCATCACCAAGTGACCGGCACAGAGGCATCCCCACTGGCCAGCGGAATTGCACGCGCATCAGGTCCTGTCCACATAATATTGCGATCAGAATCGGGCAACCCCCGTAACCATTCCTGAACCACGCCTGCACCAGCCGGAGTTCGATAGAAGACGACCAGGATCTTGTGTGAAGTCAAAACTCATCATGCCTCATATAATGTTCATGTACCATATAATGGCCGTATCCGTCAAGAAGCGTTCTCATCACAGATCTGGAGTCTAATCACAATCGGACTTTGCATAACCGGTCATTAACGGTGACAGAAACGCATATATCCGCTACCCAAAACCAGATACGATAAAAGCTGAAGAAGCGCCAAATATGACCGCACCGCTTGACTGGTCACAATGCCCAGCCGTGGAAAGTATCCCCGGTAAGGTCAGCGGCGCTTGGGTGTTCAAAAATACCCGTATGCCCGTTGCCACCGTGTTTGAAAATCTGGAAGCAGGACTGAGCGTTGAAGAAGTAATGGAAGAATTCACCGTGACACGGGAGCAGATCAACTCAGTGTTGCATCTTGCCGCCACCAGCCTTCAGGTGCCGCCTCCGTCCCCCAACATTCATTTGATGTTGTGCCCGATTGTCGTCCCCAACCGATTCTAACTGGCACGAGGGCTTACGGTTTTACTACAGTGAGTTCGGAAAACACTTCAAAGTCAGTCGTGTTAAACGTGTATATTCGCTCCAAGCCATTCGCTTGCATGGTGGCGACTATTTGCAAATCGTATATGTTTGCTCCAAGCACCGGACGGCGTTGCAACAGCCCCATCCATCCCGCAACCGCGCTCACTGGCAGTGGTAATACATGCAAACCCGGAAACGCCAGCAGCGACGAAATAACACCCAATGCGTCAACTGAGGATAATGGCGCCGCAACCCGGCGTGGGTTGGTGATGATCGAATAGAATTCGCACAATATCTGCGATGTGACGTAAAGGAAAACCGAAGCGTCTCGCGCAAAATCAATCAAGGCCCTTGCAGCCATGTGCTGCGGAGCGGTAGCGTCAATCGAATAAACCAGAACGTTCGCGTCAAGAACGCCAGGTTCAACGGACATCGTCGTAGATGTCTCGCCGATGAAGGGAACCTATGGTTCCAAGCTGCAAAATTGGCAATTCTGGAGTTGGGCCTGCCTCATGTTTCAAGGAGGGCGTTAAAGCATCCGCCAGCACACGGCGCGCTACATTATCCGCGCTATCCCCCTGTTGGCTGGCCTGCGTGTTCAAGGCCACTTCCAGTTCACCGGTTACTTCAATGGTCAGCGTCATGCGGTTCCTTTGCTTCTCTTTCAACAATACCCGAATATTAGGTGTCTGTCACGAGTTGAGGATGGTAGAATTCCGAACCTTAACATGAACAATGGTAGGTTGAGAGTTACGAGGTAGCCCACGCCCTCGGCCTGGGTCCGTTTTGCCGGCGAATATTTAGAAGAAGCCGGGTTCGATCTCCTCCTCTCGACCGATAAAAATATCCGTTACCAGCAAAACTTGAAGGACCGCAGGATCGCCATCGTCATCCTTGGCAATTCAGCGCGGCCAATGGTTCATCAGTACATCGACCGCGTCATTGCAGCAGTGAAAGCGGCGACTCCCGGTAGCTATGCTGAGGTTAAAATCCCGCTTGCCCCGAAGCAGCCTTACAAGCGTAGAAAGTTTCTAGATCAAGTTAAGGGTAGGTTTCGGGACAAAAACGCGATCAATGAAAGCAGGGGTTGCGTAGTCCCGCTTTGTTGCCCCATAATGCTGGCAATAGCGATTGGAATCAAGTGGATGATTAGGTTGCCGCATGTATGCGCCACAACGGAAACGGTCGCAAGCCACAAGCTAGACGCAACAATCGCTAGGTGCAAGGCCGTCTCTTACTACTGTACTGGGCGAAACGTCGCAGCTCGATTTGATGTTTGGTAAAGTCCTATCGTGTATGTACTACCAACGCCCAAAATCTTCCCGAGCTGCATTATTACGTTACCATCGGATCTGTCCCATGCGTAAAGGTCTTCGTCTTCCGTCGTGGGTTGCCCCATCCTTTTTTCAAGATACTGCATTACTTGAGAATAAACGTCAATTGCGGTTTCCTTGCTATGTGTCTCAAAGAAAAATGCAATCTTGTAAATGTTGTCGTCAACAGATCCAAGCGCCACCTTCCACTGCCGATTTAGGAAGTCTACTTCGGAGGCGTTGTAACATTTCTCGTTTCGGAAATGACGCCCAAAGACCGAATACTCAGTTTCGGAGAACTCCTCCAGTTCCTCCTCTGATTGCATAGTTCTTATGGAAGTGTTTAATTGGTAACCGCCGATGCTAAGCGATGCGGAATTAACCTCGGGCTGAACACCTTCGCCTTGTGCTTGCGGTGGCAAATCAATGCCTCCTTGTTCGCAATTAATAGATTGCATAAACATTTTTTGAATGGCACCAATTTTCGCCGATGAACGTGGCATGATAGCTGCTAGCAACGGCCACAGGAAAGCCAGCGTACCGGTGCCCCAGTCGCCATTCCGGCACACCATGAATGCAGCGATTGGACAAGTTAACCACTTTAGACTAACGAATGCTCGTCCTAAAAAAGCTAGCGTCGGATTGGCAAATCGATGCCCGATGAAGAGGGTCCAAACCACATTTGCGGAAGTTGTCACTATCATAACGGACCACCATGGGAAGATCAGGAGTGCAATTGGTGCAATGGGCTGCGATAAAAAGATAGGCCATGAGCCCCACTCTACAGCCCGGAGCCATGTCCACATCACATTTTCATCGTGGGTGTGTTCCTTCGCGTTCCACATGGTTGCCTCAAGCCAAGTTTAACTTAAGTTCCGCAAACCCATCAAATTCCGATCCATTCGACTTCGCGGACGCTGAGGTCATCATTACGCCGGTCTTACAGGCCGATGGTTTTCGCGTTCGAGTGTCCGGCCATGCGTTGCTCCACTTCGATACGCCCGCCGTTCGTCAGGTAGTCCGTAATTCGCGCCGTGCAAAAAGTATGGCAGCCAATCGCCGTCTCAATTCCTGCATCCGAAGCCCGGCAAGAGACGTAATGCCCTGCCTTTCCCACCAGGGTAGGAACGCGCCGACAGCGCGGTCACAAGCGGCTCGCGTGTTTGGCTTGCGGATGTTGATGGTGAAAAATTCGACAAAGCGGAGCGCTAGCGGGTTTCCTTCTTTGGCGATGAGAGCCGGAAGTGCTGGGCTTAGAGTGCAATCAACCGCGGGAACAAGCGAGATCATAGCAGCCTGTTCTTTTCGTGTCTTAAATAGGCGGATAAGAAGTCGCTTGGTTTAACAACTTTGAGTTGTAGCATCACCCAAATCTCTTCAGCCTTTCTTAGCAATCGCCCGTCATGGGTGATGAAATGCCGCCCGTACTTTGAGCTCTCGACAAGATGGAAGGCATCTTGGTCGTGTTGTCCAGATTTGGAGTTTCCTTGGATCAGTGTTCGTATTTTCTCATGCGTTGCATCCTCATCTGCGGTTAATTCCACTGGCATCGAGTAGACAAATTCCTCCGCGAGTTGCTTCACTTCAGCAGGAGTGTTTGGATGTTCTATCTCGGACTTCACGGAGTATGGCAAGAGCAAAGTAAATGCGCCGCGTATCCTAAGAATTTCAAGAACGGCATCACCCTCTGGTCCCCCGGTAAGGTCCAGAAAGTTTGCATCGATGAAGTTGTTTCCGAAGCGTGGGTCGAGGTCGGGTACTTGCATCAAACGAACATATCAGGTCACCTCAAGATAGCCAAGCATAACCTCCTTTTGTAAAATGAGGTGATGCCTATCGACCCACTTGTTTCCCTGGCGTTCTCTGTTCAGAGCAACAAGGGAGTCTATGCACTCCTTCTCGGTTCTGGCATCAGTCGTTCGGCCGGTGTCCCGACCGGGTGGGAGGTAGTACTTGATCTCATCAACAAGTTAGCTACTATTGAAGGCGAACAACCCGATCCGACACCGGAGCAATGGTTCAAAGCCCGACATAATGAAGAACCAAACTATGCAAAGCTCATTAATGAATTGACTCAGACCGCTGCGGAGCGTTCGGAACTGTTGAGATCATATTTCGAGCCTACGGAAGATGAGAGAAGCCAAGGGATAAAGAGCCCGACGCCCGCGCACCGTGCCATCGCAGAATTGATGCGCCTCGGGTATTTTCGCGTCATATTGACAACTAATTTTGACCGGTTGTTGGAACGCGCGCTCCGTGATGTGGGCATTGAACCGACAGTTGTCAGTACGCCGGACGCGATCAAGGGGGCAGTCCCACTCGCACACGCCCGGTGTACGATCATCAAACTGCACGGCGACTACCTAGATTACAGACTAAAAAATACGCCAACGGAACTTGCCGTGTACGAAAAGCCAATGAATAATCTATTGGACCGCGTTCTAGATGAATTCGGATTGATCGTATGTGGTTGGTCAGGGCTATATGACACTGCTTTAAGAGCAGCCATTGAACGATGTCCAAATCGGCGATACCCCATGTATTGGACTGCCCGGGATTCTTTAGGCGATATTGCTGAGAAGTTGATCAATCAGCGTAAAGGCATAGTAGTCAAGATTCAGGGAGCTGACCAATTTTTTGCAGCCCTTCAGGACAGTGTCTTAGCGCTTGACAGTTTCCAAGACAACGATCCAATCAGTCAGAAGGTTGCGGTGGCTCGCATAAAGAAGTACCTTTCAGGCCCAGAGCATCGAATCAATTTTCATGATCTACTGATCAGCGAGACGGAGAGGGTTACAGTGAAGCTTTCCGGTTCTGCATTTCCAGTTCAAGGAGTTCAGTATTCACCAAATCTGCTTGCGGACCGATTATCTAGTTATGAAGACTGCTGCTCGGTGCTCTTGTCCATGGGGGCAACTGCTGCTTATTGGTCTGGCCCTGATCACTATCCGGTGATTTTGAAGTGTCTACGAAGACTAATTGAGGACCCTGAACCACCAAACGGGATCACCACACTGATAGATCTTCGGAGATATCCAGCGTTGCTCTTTTTTTATGTGACCTGCCTATCCGCCATCGCAGGCGATAACTATGCCCTCGTTGCAAGAATTTTTGAAGAACCAATCCGGCTGGAGCCCTACAGCAATACCGGCTTGCTAGTCACTCTATTTCATCAGTACGTAGTTTTGGAAGAAAACTTTCAGAAATCTATTCCAGGTCGGGAGCAGGACTTCACCCCCCTGAGCAACCGGCTATTTGAATACCTTCGCCCCTATTTCAAAGAATCAATACCAAGTAACTTATCCTATGAAAGCGATTTCGATTGGTTCGAATATCTTATCGGCTTGATTTACTGCTATCACAAAGAGGATTGGGGCGAACACGAGAAAGCCAAGGCCGAAGGCAAGGAGCTGCGGGGAGTATGGGGCCCTTTGGGGTGTTTTGTTCGACGTCATCCTTTCCAGCCCGAGTGGATCATCCACAAAATGGAAATCAAGAACGGACTTTTACCCGAGAGATTGGCGAAGGTGCGCGGAGCATTCTTCCCAGGTAATACCGGAGCACACTCACGCCTTCTTTTGGCGAAGGAGGCCTTTGAGAAATGCATTATGTCAGAGGCAAGTCGAAGGCGTTAACAGCAGCGCAACCATCTGACTATTTGAACTGCTTGAGAATCCTTAAGTAGGTTGGCGCAACCACAAAATCTGAAATGTCGAGGAGCTACTACTGCAGAGCGCGATCTATCCTCACCAAAAAGAAATCGATTTCCACTCAAACATAGTGAGCATAAGTAACCCCAACCCCGTTCCTTCTCCAAATAAGCTCCCTCAAAAAACACATTCCCATCCCAATAAAATAAATAATCCCCTCGTAAGTCCCCACTTACAAATCACTTACAAATCCCAATCAAACCGCCATCCACTCGCCCCACAAAACTAAGCTGGTAAACTTCCAATCAGAAAGACGAATCCGTAAAATTCGCCTTAATGAGCTCGCAGCTCGGCGCAAGATCCTTGAAAACAGAATACCGTCCTCCAACATCCAGGGGGATCCGCGCACCTACCGCAATTCCCCCACCCTATGCAGCTTCATCAAATTCGTCGTCCCTGCCCGCCCAATCGGCTGCCCCGCCACCATCACCACTAAATCACGAATCTTCATCCAATTCCGGTCCAGCAACATCCGGTCCATCTGCGCCAGCATCTCATCCGTCGTACTCACCATCGGTGCCACAATCGCCCGCACTCCGAACACTGGCGAAAGTTGCCGCGCCACCGCCTCCGAACTTGTAAATGCGTAAATCGGCACCGGCGGCCTGTACCTCGCAATCAGTCGCGCCGTCGACCCCGTTGCCGTAAACACCGCAATCGCCGAAACTCCCGCTGTCCTCGCCGTATGATATGCCCCATCTGCAATCATCTCCGCCACCGATGGCGATGCTCGCAACGGCAATTTCTGGAACCCGCGATCCTTCAGCGAGACCTCCGCTTCCACCGCAATGCGCGCCATCATCTTCACGCTTTCCACCGGATACTTCCCCGCCCCGGTCTCCGCCGACAACATCACCGCATCCGTTCCATCGTAAATAGCGTTGGCAATATCACTCACCTCAGCACGCGTCGGCACCGGACTTTCAATCATCGATTCCAACATCTGCGTCGCAGTAATCACGAACTTTCCATGCTGCCGCGCCCGTTCAATAATCGACTTCTGAATAAACGGCACCTTCTCCAGCGCCATCTCCACACCCAAATCTCCGCGAGCCACCATCACCCCGTCTGTCTCTTCCAGAATCGCGTTCAACTGTTCCCAAGCTTCGGGCTTTTCAATTTTCGCGATGATCGGAAACGTCTTTTCTTTTTCCTCAAGATAAAGCCGCAACCGCACCAGGTCCGCCGGCTTGCGCACAAAACTCAGCGCGATGAAATCAATATCCTGCGTAATGAAAAACGCCAGGTCCGCCATATCTTTCTTGGTTAACGACGGGGCACTCACAGCAACACCAGGCAAATTGATCCCTTTGTTGTTGCCAATCCAACCACCCAAAACCACTTCGTGGTGCGCGCTCAATCCGTCAGATTTCAGAACGCGCAGTTCAACCGTGCCATCAGCAAGAAGCACCCTGTCGCCCGGCTGCACATCGGTTGCAAATTGCGAATAACCAGTGCAGGCCCTTTGCGCATTGCCCACAACCGTTGTATCCGTTGTAATTTCAAATGCGCTTCCAGTTTCCAGATAGGCTTTGCCTTCTTCAAACTTCCCCAGCCGGATCTTCGGCCCCTGCAAATCCACCAGGATTCCCGCAGACCGGCCATACATTTTTGTTACTTCTCGAATCCGCGCCACCTGACGCGCGTGATCGGCGTGTGTTCCGTGCGAAGCGTTCAGACGAAACAGGTCAACGCCCGCGTCCAAAAGTTTTGTGACAATTTCATCAGTGTCGCTGGAAGGTCCAAGGGTTGCAACGATTTTGGTTGTTCTCATGTGTGTTTGGGGGGGCAGGCTGCCTAGCCTTGCAGTCGGACGTCAGAGTCCGGCTTGCCACCCATCTATTATGCCAGTCGAAACGCCTCGATTTTCTGACATAATAAAAATACCCTAGCTACGTGGCTATATTGCCCGTATGAAATTATTAACACCCACCGCAAGGCCCAGATTGAATGAGGTCATAGGCATCGTATTGTTCTTTGCCGCTCTGGCCATGCTGGTGGCCTATGCCACCTACCAGCCGTGGGACCCTTCGTGGAACACGGCCACTCATCTAAAGGCTCAAAATAAGATAGGTCGCCCCGGTGCCATCTTCGCCGATTTCACCTTCACCCTCTTCGGACTCTCGGCGTTGCTCATCCCCATCCTGGTATTTGTCATCGCTTGGAAATGGTTCCGCTCCGATCCGGTCGAAGCTCCTTGGGCCCGCTTCATCGGTTGGGTAACTCTCTTCCTTTGCGCCTCAACCTTGCTGGGTCTGGGTCCTGAATGGCGGCTCTTCGCTGGTAATGTTCTCGCAGGAGGTTTGCTCGGTTTAGCAACTTCTGGATACCTGGAGGAATCGCTCAACCTAACCGGATCGCTGATGGTCGTCAGTCTGGCCACCATCATTTCGCTTTATCTCATTTCGACATTCACACTGACAAAGCTCGAAAGCTGGTTTGCAAAACCCATTGCCTGGCTTCAATCTTTAGGAGCCCGCTGGACCGCATGGCGTCAGGAACGTCGTGAACAAAAGGCCGAACGCGCCGCCATCAAAGCTGCTGAAAAGGCCGAAGCCCTGAAATTGGAAAAGGAAGAAAAGCGTAATAACCGCCGCCGCAAGAAAGACGAATTATTTGCCGGCGCTGACGACGATTCCGAAGTTGTCCCCATGGCGCGAGCCGCCGCAGCCGCAGTTGGAGGTATTGACGATATCCCAATTCGCGAAACACTCCCCTGGGAAACGCCAACATCCGTATCCGCTGAAGATGTCGATCACGACATCCCAATCCGCGTGCTGGCCGACATGGATCCGCCCAGTCAACAAACCGTCCTTCCACCTGCTCCGTTGCCTTCCGCCGAGCCTACCAAAAAGAAACGAGGCACGCCGACTTTTCTAATGCCTTCCACCCGCCTGCTTACCGAACCAGCAGAGCGCAGTCCTTATGACGAACAGGAATTGAAAGAAACCGCCGGCCGCATCAAAGCGAAGTTTGAAGAGTTCAACGTTCTTGGATCCGTCGTACAAATCAATCCCGGTCCGGTCGTCACAACGTTTGAGTACAAACCCGAAGCCGGTATCAAGTACAGCCGCATCACAAATCTGAACGAAGACTTGTGTTTAGGCCTGCAAGCCGAAAGCGTCTTGATCGAACGCATCCCCGGCAAGCCGACTGTTGGAATTGAAGTCCCCAATACCAAGCGCGAAGTCATCAGCCTTCGCCAAGTTCTGGAAAGTGACGAGTTCAACAACTCCCCCTCCAAGCTAACCATTTCGCTAGGTAAAGACATCAGCGGACGCATCAAAGTGGCGACCCTGGAAACCATGCCGCACTTGCTGATAGCAGGTTCTACTGGCGCCGGAAAAAGCGTGATGCTCAACAGCCTCATCATGTCCATCCTATACAAGGCGACTCCCGATGAAGTTCGCATGATCATGGTGGATCCCAAGAAATTGGAATTGGGCCTGTACGAAGGGATTCCGCATCTTCTGACTCCTGTGATCACAGATGCTAAAAAAGCTACCTATGCATTGCGCAACGCCGTTTTAGAAATGGAACGTCGCTTGAAGTTACTTGCCGCGCAGCAGGTTCGCAATATCGACCAATACAATAAAAAGATCCGGCAGATCATCACCACGCCGCGCAGTTTGTTTGAAGAAGAACACAACGCTCCGGAGTTGGAAGAGCTCAAGCCGCTTCCGTACATCTTGATTTTGATTGACGAGTTGGCCGACTTAATGATGTTGGAACGCGCCGGTGTTGAAGAAAGCGTAACTCGACTCGCTCAAATGGCACGCGCAGTTGGAATGCATTTGGTGCTGGCAACGCAGCGGCCTTCGGTGGATGTGATCACCGGCTTGATCAAAGCGAATTTCCCAGCTCGCATCAGTTTCCGCGTAGCAACTCGGGTTGATAGTCGAACCATTCTTGACGTGATGGGTGCCGATCATCTTCTGGGAAAAGGCGACATGTTGTTTCTGCCTCCCGGTTCATCGCGATTAATTCGAGTCCACGGAGCGTATGTAAGCGAAGACGAAACCCAAAAGGTTGTGGAGTTCTGGAAATCGCAAGCTGAACCCGATTACGATCAAAGCTTCCTAGTGGCTCCGCCGAGCGATGATATTGACGAACCAGCAGAAGTGGTGGACGGTCAGGAAGATCCCATGTATCACGATGCAGTCCGCGTGATTCTGGAAGTTGGCAAAGCTTCGACATCGGTTCTGCAACGGCGATTGAAACTCGGCTATGGCAGGGCCGCTCGAATTCTGGACATGATGCAGCGCGAAGGAATCATCAGCCCACCCGATGGATCGAAAGCTCGCGAAGTCTTGAAAAAGCCTGACTGGTTATACGAGATTGAAGCACAATTGAAGTAAGTGATCAACGAACTTTGCTACCTCGACGCACGGGAACAAGCAAGGCTTCTCCGGCAACGGAGCATTTCCGCTGTGGAATTGACCGTAGCGCATCTGGATCAGATAGCCAAGTTGAATCCGCAATTGAATGCGATTATTACTCTAACCTCCGATAGAGCACTTCAGCGTGCGAAACAATTGGACAGCGGCGAATTTGCTGGGGCCTTGCATGGACTGCCGGTTGTCCATAAAGATTTGTTCGATACTGCGGGTATTCGAACCACATATGGATCGAAGCTCTACGAGCATCACATTCCTAAACAAGATTGCCTCATGGTGAAACGCATAGAAGCCGCTGGAGCCATCTGTCTGGGAAAATCGAACACTCCAGAATTTGGAGCAGGCTCGCAAACGTTCAACGAAATTTTCGGAGCAACGCGAAATCCATACGATCCTTCCAAAACCTGCGGCGGTAGCAGCGGCGGTTCAGCAGTAGCATTGGTCACTGGAATGGCTGCGCTGGCCAATGGAACGGATTTAGGTGGCTCGCTAAGAAACCCAGCCAGCTTTTGTGGAGTGGTCGGGCTTCGTCCTTCATTTGACCCCTTCCGAGGATTTCCTTTGGACGTCGATGGGCCAATGGGGCGGACGGTGGAAGATGTGGTATTGCTGCTCTCGGTGATTACCAAGACCGAATTTTCGCCGCTCGATTCGAACTTGAAGGGTCTGCGAGTAGCTTGGTTTACGAATCTGGATGGCATTCCGTTTGAACCAGAAATATTGCAGGTGGTAAATTCCCGACGGAAAACATTCGAGGCCATGGGTTGTTTAGTGGAAGATGCAGAACCAGATTTCAATGGAGCCGATGAATCTTTTCGAATCCTGCGCGCCTGGAATTCAGCGTCAAAACATGCTGACCGGGTGGCATTTCTTAAGGCCACTTTGGCGAAAGAAGTGGAGCGCGGTTTGGCGCTGACCGAAGCAGAAGTGGAACGGGCTAAGAAATTGCAATCAGAACTTCGTCATCGCGTTGGAGTTTTCTTTGAGCGATTCGATGCATTCGTTTTGCCCACAGTTCAGGTGCTTCCTTTTGCAGTGGAACAACCCTTTGTGACCGAGATTAATGGCATCGCACTTGAGACGTATATTGACTGGATGAAGTCTTGCTATTACATTTCAGCAACCGGGCATCCGGCAATTTCCGTGCCGGCCGGATTTTCGGAAAGTGGCTTGCCAATCGGCTTGCAAATTGTGGGCAAACATCAAGGGGAACGGCGGTTGCTGGAAATCGCTTATGGATTCGAGCAGGCTGCTGGAGTGCGGCGTGGAAAATGGTGAATAACATGGACGGGGTGATCGTAGTCGATAAACCACAAGGGTGGACGTCGCACGATGTGGTGGGCAAAATGAGGCGGCTGGCGGGAACCAAACGCGTTGGACATTTGGGTACATTGGATCCGCTGGCCACCGGAGTGCTCCCGTTAGTCGTGAATCAGGCAACTCGATTGAGCCAGTTTTTCGTACGCGTGGAAAAAGTCTATCTGGCGACGGTGATTCTTGGTCAGGCCACTGATTCCTACGATGCTGAAGGCGAGGCAACCGGTCCATTTCAAGTTACCAATTTCTCAGCAGAACAGATCGAAGTTGCTCTCAGCAAATTTCGTGGAACCATCGACCAGATGCCGCCCCAG
>JAYUSZ010000428.1:0-47587 GCA_043755435.1 Bryobacterales bacterium
CCGCATCTGCTAACAGGCCCAGCCCTGTGATTGTTTCGCCACGAGCCAATGCCAGCCGCGCTTTCAGTTCGGTTTCCTGTATTTTGAATACCTGTTCCATGTCCTTGTTCTTATCCAACTCTTTCTTTAGAGCAGCGTGAGCTTTTATGCTTTTCTCGAACTTGTCTAAATCACCCTTACCAAAATATGCTCGAGCCTCAAAGTACGACTTATTCACTTTGTCCGAATAGATATCACGCCAGGGAATGGTTTTTGGATTAAGCAATTCATCCCACCGTTCAAACTTCAACAGGCCGCGCGCCATAGCAGAGATTCCGAAGGTGTGGCTGCTGTAGGGTCCATCATTACCCTTTGGATCAAGCGGTACATCTATCAATTGCCGGGCACCTGCTAAAGCAGCGTCGGACATGCCCAACTGTTCTTGAATGTAGGAAAGATAGTTTCGGTTATGTGCGAAGTTCCAGTTGTTGAAGGGGAATGTAAGGCTATCCTTCATGTACTTTTTCTCCGCACGAGTGGCTGCATCCATGGCAATTGCCGCTTCATTCCACATTCCTACAATGCTGAAAATGTGGCCGGGCATATGCAGCGCATGACCAATGCCAGGTACAATTTCGCCATAGCGAGCCGCACTCACCAAAGCCTGTTCCGGCTCGTGGTAGTCCCAATTATGAATGCGATAGTGATGGGCTCCGGGATGGTTTGGCTGCTTGGCCAGAACTTCGCGGATCATCAGTTCAGCACCGTACCGGCTGTTACCCATACTGGCCAGCGCTAACAACGAACGCGCTTCCATATCATCCGGATACTTGATACAAAGTGTCTCCAGCTTCTTGCGGTAACTACTTCCGCCAGTCTCGCTTTCCGGCTTGTCTTGAAAGGGATCGGGGAGTTCTGTTGCGGAGGCTTCAATGTAGAGACGCTCACGTTCAGTTACCTTGTCTTTGCGTTTGATCGCTTCGCGAAGAAAGTCTGCACCACGTCCGGGATCCTCACTGGCACGGGCAAGCCCCCAATAAGCCATGGCATTCTCTGGCTCCAGTTTCAAGCACCAACGGAATGCACGCTCTGCTTCGTAATACCAAAATGAATGAAGCAGCGCGTTGCCTTGATTGAACCAACGTTGCACTTCTGGATTTTTCGTTGTAATTGGAAAGTGTGCTTCCCCGATTCCTGCAATCGGCCATGGCTTCTGACGTGGTCCAACATCGTAAGCATCGCCCTGGTGCGAATGGCCTTGCTTATAGATATCGGGCGGTTGTGCTATTAGCAATGCCGAAAAGGCGATTGCGCAGGTTATGAAGGAACTTGATGACATAGGATTTCTATATCTTATTATCCGGTACCGCCGGCCGCGCACACTTCTGCCTGGGTTGCAGCCACCACAACTGCAATTGATGGGAATCACCACTTCACGCCTTCCAGTCTCCCAACGAGAAGAAGTGCCCAGGGTTGTTCATGTTTTGCGACCGGCGATCCGAACGATTACGCAAAAGCTCTGCGTGCCGCCGGCGGGCATTGCTACCCGCCTACGGACTTTGTTTTGGGAAGCACGCTGCGCAGCGGTTTTGTCTTCCTGATGAAAGTGTAAGTGAGCGGGCAAGTGCGGCGGACGATGGAATTTTGCAGGTTGTTGATTCTGTGTGGAAAATAATGGACTAGGCGGCGGTGATTCTCGTTTGAGCAGACGGACAAAATGGAATGGCCTGATTTGCTTTGTTTCAACGGGTATGGAAGCGGAGTTGTGGAAAACGCAGATTGGGGTCGAGAGTTTATTCAGCACTCCGGACTTGAAGAAATTGTATTTGTGGGGCAGATCAAACAAAGTAACTGGCAAAGTCTAATGTAGCCCCCGAACTTGAAGGAACCAGATAAACTTATTTTTCCTTGATACAAATGTGCAGCCTCGAACACTTCTTGGCATGATGCGGCGCAACTGCAACCGCAAAAAATCGAGGAGAGAAAAATGAAAAAGTTTCTTTATGCCGCACTTGCAACCGCACTGTGCGTAACTACAAACGCACAACCCGTTATCCGGAATATTGTGCCGACAACGGGAACTGCTGGATTTGGCCAGTTGATTACCATTCAAGGTTTTGGACTCAATGCAGCCAACAATCCTGTTGTGAACTTCCAACCACAAGCAGGTGGAGCAACCTTGCATTGTTCCTTCAATATGCCGGTGCCAAACAGCGACAACGAACTTTACTTTCGGCTTGCCGTCACCGGAGCTAACTCATGCGTTTTACCCGCCGGTGGATACCTGCTAACCATCACCACCAATCAAGGCACAAGTTCCCCCTTCTTTTACAGCGTAACCAGCAGCGTGGGAACACCTTTGGTGACGGCCGCATTTTCATCGTTGACTGCAGCTCCTATTACTAGTTTCCGTGTTGGCGATTCTATAATTATCACCGGCTTTGGAATTGACACTATGCTTGCAAAAGTGGTTTTCAGGCAAGGCGCAACGCGCGTTGCTGTGAACGCCACCGGGGTAGCTGGTTTCGCCGTAGGGGCTAGGGTAACCGTCCCGGCGGGCTTACTGCCTGGAACGGTGCTGGTTCAATTGGAAACGACCGTTGGCGGTGTCAGCAATTTGAAACCATCCAATTCACTGAAATTGACAGTCAATCCATAACCACAAGTAACTATTCATCCCAACCAAGAAACTATCAGGAGATCCAATATGAAAATCTTTACTCTACTTACGCTTTCGCTTTCCGCTGTAGCAATTGCACAGCCCGTCATCAACAATATTGTGCCAACCAGTGCCGCTGCTGGTCCTGGTCAAACGATCACAATGCAGGGCTTCGGCCTGGCGCCAGCAAACAACCCGGTTCTGACTTTTCAGCCCCTATCCGGAGGTGCTGCGCCGACATGTTTTACAAGTTCTTCCTTCACCGACAACGAATTATATTTCAATCTTAATGTTTCAACTCCGACGGTCCCCTGTCTCGTACCATCCGGTAGTTACTTCGTGACAGTAACCACTGCTCAAGGAACGAGTGCTCCATTCCCCTTCACGGTTACGGACACAGTTGGTGTCCCACTTGTAAAGACCATATTGCGGAACGTTGGCGGATTTCCGCAAGTGGTCACACAGGCTCGGGGTGCTGATCAAATTATTGTCTACGGAGACGGCATCAGTGGAGTTGGGGCTAAAGTGGTTTTTAGCCAGGGTGCAAGACGGATCGTTGTAGCTGCACTGGGGGCCTATAGTGCAACGCTAGGACCAGCTGCGATTGTCAGTGTTCCACTTGGCTTCAACCCCGGCACGGTGTTGGTTGGATTGGAGGCCCACATTGGGACGAATCATAATATCCCGTCCAACAGTTTGAAGATCCAGATCATCCCATAGTTCCGCTTCTTCTTATGATTTGGGGGTTAAGAAATTGCGCCCCAAAACGTAATGGCTCGGCGGCGGTGAAAGACGCCCCAGACGTCGCCGAGCTCCTAAGTATTCGCCCACAAAACGGACCCAGACCGACGGCGAATTCCTGCATGCAATGAGGCCGCCCGGCATTTGCCGGCTAACTATTCACTTAAACAATCGTTGCTTACCCTTACTAGTGTAGAATCGCCAGATGGGGGAAGAGGCTGACTGATAACGAACAACTTGTGGCGGGGATTGGAAGTGGCGATCCCACAGCGTCGACTCGCCTCCATGCAGTCTTCTCTGAACGTGTTTTCTTCATCGCCCTCCGTGAGTTGCGTTCCCGTGAAGACGCCGAGGATGTTCGCAATGAGACTTTGATGCGTGTGATGGTATCTATTCGCGCCGGGCGATTGGCATCCTCTGAAGCACTTCCTGCTTACGTTCTGAATACGGCCCACAATGTGATTCGAGAAGTGATCCGGAAAAACCAGCGGTCTGAATCCGTAGAGGAAAGGGATTTTCCAGCACCGTCAGTCGCGGTGCCCGATCATGGTGTTCAAAAAGCGATCCAGAAGGTGATCGCGGAACTAAAGCCACGCGAGAGAGATTTCCTACGCCTCTATTATTTTGAAGAACTCCCCAAAGAACAGATTTCAGAAAAACTGGGAATTCACGAGGATCGCGTAAGATTGATCAAATCCCGAGCTCTGAAGAGTTTCCGCGAAGTTTATCAGCGCCTTAAGATAGGAGTTTAAATAGTGATACAAATCTTTGGGACGAAACACTTCTTAACGCCGGACCTGAATCCACTGGCATGACACATAACGAAATCGAACAGCGCGACATTATCGACGAATACGTTCGGAACCATTTGCAACAGGACGTTCGGCAGTTGTTTGAGGAACATTATTTCGGTTGCGACCAGTGCTTCGAGAAAGTACAGATGGCCCAGAAGTTTGCTGAAGGCGTTTCGTATGCTGCACGAACGGGCTTACTGCCTCAGGTAATGGAACAACCGGCGCGGTCGTTTTTTGACAACTGGCTGAAACCTGCATTCGCGTTCAGCGCGGCTGCGGCGGCGCTTTTGGCTATGGCGACAGGTTGGTACGCCCTGGTGGAAATCCCAAGGCTCAAAATGGAAGTTCAATCCGCCAGCAGTAAATTAAAGGGAGCGGAAGAGAAGGCTGCTGCTTACGAGGCGCAGCTTTCGGAAAATCAATTGGCGTTGAACCGTCCCCCGGAGGCTATGCCCAACTTGCCGTTGGTGATGCTGGAAGCCAGCCGTTCAGAGACTGCCAATCAAGTAGTAATCCCAGCGAAAGCCAGCCATGCTGCTATTTGGATTGAACTTCCGCCTGGTGCTGGATTCGCAAGTTACAGCTTGGCGATTGGTACAACAAGCGGAATTATTATTGAGAATCTGAGGGGTTTGAGGAAGAATGCCTACGGCGCGCTGGCAGTGGCCATCCCTGCAGCGAAACTGGTTCCAGGAACCTATAAAGCTGTCCTTTCTGGAGACTCTGGAGCACAACATCCATTGGTTGGCGAGTATCGGATGGTTGTTAAGAGATAAGGACACCGAATGTTAAGAACGTTGAGTATCCTCGTCTGCCTTGTTTTGCAATTCGGATTTTCTCAATCCAATTCGTTGCCGACAGTTTTCCCGGTTGAAAGAACCCTAGCCGCCAATGAGGATCATACCTACCGGTTGCAGGCCAAGGCTGGAGAGTTCATCCATGTTCGGGTGGAGCAGCTTGGCAGCGATGTCACCCTTCGGCTTAGTGGCGCAAATGGCAATTCAATCGCTGAGATAAACCGGCTGCGCGGCCCTGGCACTGAGGACATTCCTTGGATCCTGGCAGAGGCCGCCGAACTGGTAGTGAACATAAAAGCAGTTTCGCCCGGTGGGTATAAACTCGCGATTGACCGGCGCATCCCAACGGGACAGGACATCAGCCGCGTCGAGGCATTCAAAGGAACTTGGATCGACGCGATGGCGATTCTGAAGGAAGGGGAAAGCGCGGCGGTACGCCAGCGAGCTGTGAAAAAACTGGAAGAGGCAATCCCGTTGTGGCGTAAGGCGAGTGATACGGAGTGGGAAGGAGAGGCCTTGCATAATCTGGCCGTGTGTTACGCCCTGACGAGCCGCTGGAAGGATGCAAAGAAAACAGTGCTGCTAGCCTTGCCGCTTCGCCGCGCGTCAAAAGATCTTCACGGCATAGCGACAACTCTAAATGTTTTGGCCGGAGTGCATGGGGAACTCGGCGAGTATGCTGAACAGGAATCGCCGCTGAAAGAAGCGCTGCGAATCAGAGAACAGATAGGCGATCAGATAGGAGTGGGGAATACTTTGAACAGCATTGGCCGGGTGCATACACGACTGGGCAATGCTGCGAAGGCGGAGGAAATCTACTCTCGAGCATTAGCCATACAACATGAAACGGGGGATAAGCGTGGCGAGGGGACAACATTAACCAACATCGCGCTAATCTATCGCAATGGTGGCGATTTCAAGAACGCGCTGCAGCGATTCCTTGAGGCCCGCACCATCTTTCAATCTATCGGCGATGCCGGAAAAGAAGCTGATTCGTTAAACGCACTTGGACAACTCTATTCACAACTGGGTGATCGCGAACGTGCTGCAGAATATTTGCGGCTAGCAGCGACTGAATACGATAGGCAGGGCGATCTCTTGGGCCTGGCCAGCACACAACACTATTTGGGATTCCTGCGATCTGAAGCAGAGGACAGCGAAGGTTCCTTGCCATTTTTTGAGCGTGCTTTGGAACTGAGAACCAAGGCTGGCAGTCAAATGGGACAAGCCGCCGCACTCGCAGGCATATGTACGCCGTTGGTGAAGTTGGGAAAACTGGAACGTGCTACTCAAGTTGGCGCACAAGCGCTGGAGATTTCCCGGCGCATCAAGAGCCGAGATATTGAAGGAGCTTCGCTTTTTTGCCTGGGCAAGCTGGAAATGAAAAGGTCTAACCCATCGCTTGCTAACCAGTATTTTGAGGAAGCTACGGTTATTTACCGGTCATTGAAAAACAATGATAGTTTGAGCACGGTCCTGACCGTTGCGGCACAGGCAAGCGAGGCACTTGGGAAGCTGGATGAGGCAACGGTGAGGATTGAAGAGGCAATTACAATCGCCGAAATGACTCGCCGAACTGTGGGCAACCCGACCTTAAGAGCTTCCTACCGGAGTACGCGTGCGAGCCGCCTAGAAATGCAAACGGATCTGCTGATGAGACAGAAGTTCGATAGCAAGGCACTTGAGGCGGTGGAGGCAAGCAGGGCGCGCAGTCTGGCGGAAATGTTATCCGACAACCGGTCGGGTGGAGAACTAACGGAGCCGCAAAAAAAGCAGGAAGAGGCATTAACCCGCAGCCTTTCTACGATTCAACGGGAACTCTTTCAGGATATGCTGGCACCCGCCCGAAAGACTGAGTTGAAGCGCCAATTAGCGAAAGTGGTTCGAGAGAAGGACCTGTTTGAATTTGAGCTTCAGCAATCCACCGAATTTCCAGAAACGCTGGATGCTGCAGCGATTCGCGAATCTATCACAACGGCAGGTAACGTGTTGATTGAATATTCGTTGGGTGAAAAGCAATCCTATGTTTGGGTGGTGCAATCAAGCGGCGTTGCCAGTTTCGTGCTTCCTGGCCGAAAGATGATCGAAGCTGCAGTGCAGTCCTATCGAAAGGAATTGGCGTTTCGTGCAACGGTATTAACGGCGACTTCGGCGATGGTTCGGCTGGACGCACAGAGCCGCAACCTTTATAAAATTCTGATTGCACCGTTTGCGAGCAATCTTGCGGAGGCAAATTCAATCATCATTGTCCCGGACGGGGTGCTAGCCTATTTGCCGTTTGAAACGCTTCTGGGGCCGGCACGAATGATTGAGCAGTTTTCAATTCAATATGCGCCGTCGGCCTCAACTTTGGCGCAGTTGCGAACTCGCGGCATCCATCGCCCGATGCCAGAGAAAGCGCTACTTGCTTTCGGCGACCCGGTCTACCAATCGGCAGCGAAACCATCTGCCGCTGCACGCGAGCTAACCGAACGCGGCTTCGATTTCGTTCCGCTTCCAAACACAAGAAGTGAAGTGAAGGCGATCCAATCGCTGTTCAAGCCAGACCAAAGCCAGATATTCCTCGGTGGGCAAGCAAACGAAGCTGCGCTGAAAAGCAGCAGGAACACACAGTACCGTTACTTTCACTTTGCCACGCACGGATACTTCGACGAGGAACAGAACTGGCGTTCGGGCATTGTGCTTTCCCTGAACTCTGCCTCAACCGAAGATGGCGTATTGCAGGCGCAAGAAATCATGAAGCTAAAGCTTAGCGCCGACATGGTGACCCTTTCGGCATGCCAATCCGGACTGGGCACAGTGGTTGCGGGAGAAGGCGTGATGGGCCTTTCGCGAGCCTTTCTTTATGCGGGTGCACAGAGCCTGGTGGTTAGTTTATGGAATGTGAACGACGCGGCTACAGCAGAATTGATGAAGACGTTTTATGGCAATCTGAATCGCGGCATACATCGTGCAGAAGCTTTGCGCCAAGCGAAACTAAAACTGATGCGAAGTGGTAGTGCTGCCTGGCGGCATCCGTACTACTGGGCACCTTTTGTGTTCATCGGCGATAGCGGTCAGCAGTCGGCCGCAAAACTAGAGCATTCCTTACGGCCCTCTAAGCCATGATATTGGTAGTAAACTTTCTGGCATAGTCGTACGCCGGTCGCGCACACTTCTCCGGCTGCAGCCACCACAACTGCAATCGATGGAAATCACCACCTCACTTCTACCAGTTCCCCAACCGGAAGAAGTGCCCAGGGCTATTCATTTTTTGCGACCGGAGATCCGAACGATTACGCAAAGCTCTGCGTGCCGCCAGTGGTCGGACTTTGTTTTGGGAAGCACGCTGCGGAGCGGTTTTGTCTTCCTATAGAAAGTGTAAGTGAGCGGGCAAGGGCGGCAGAGGATGGAGTTTTGCAGGTTGTTGATTCTGTGTGGAATAGAGTTGGGGAAGTGAACGTGATCGGCAATGTCGTAGGAGTGATAGAACGACCGGCCTAAATAGAAAACGTTAAAGACTGGGTATTTTCGATAAATGGAACGAATCTTTCCACCCCCTCGTATCATCCAATGGACCGGCTGAGAGAGAAATTCCGAAGCCGGTAGTCCTCCTTGGAGGGCTTTATGTTTTACACAATACTGCTTATTGCCGTGACGGTTTCGCTGGCAGCGCCTTCTACATTGATTGTGCGACCGGACAACCGCAAGGTACTACCCAGGGCGTAATACAAATTCAACCGTAACCCGATGACATGAACCGTTGAACAAAAAAGCTGCGATCTGGGGACAGAGATTCACAATGACAAAAACTGGTAACGAAAAATGGTGGCTTGTTCCGTGGAGGGTAACTTTTTGTGCTTTTGTGATTTTTGCCATTGTAGATTTAGTTGCTCGCGCCGTCTTTTCCACCGTGTCAGCGGCTGCATTTTTCGTAGATGTATTTTTTGCCCTTCCCGAATTGGCCCTTGTATACGTTTTTGCAAAAAAGGACAAAGCCAAAGCGGGACGACTGGGTGAACGGAATAAGACGAATGTGCCGACCAGTTCGCAAGAGAATCAATAGCAGCCGAGCAAGCACTGAAGGAGTTTGCAACAAATGACGGGCATTGTATGCAGTGTGGACGAGAGCATAGGCCGCCTCTCGGCCGTCGTCAAAGGCACCACCACATGCACCCCCGGTCGCATCACCGACCCGGCCGCATCACCGAAATGTACAGCTACGTCAGCGCCGGTGGAGTAACCAAGAAGCGCCTCTACATAGACCGCATGGTGAACAACACGCTAACCGTGATCAAGGACCAACCAGGGTTTCGAAATCCGAGGCTGCTTGGAGGGCCCGGCGGCCTTGGGGCCTTTGGTGTTGCCCTTAGGCATGGAGCTAGGAACCAATATAGGAGATACTCGTTTAGGCTTCGTTGCAGCCAAACTCGGTGCTGACTTGGCTACAAGCAATGTACCTTTGAATGGGCTTACCGGAAGAATTTATGATATGTGCAAAAGTGGGCCACAGTCCCCGGCCAAACCTTGAGCAATCACACGTGGCGAAAATCGAGTGTTCAAAAAATGGCTGTGCTTTTGTCCCTTACAATATCATGTGCACACTTGCCTGGTTGGTCGGACTATGTAGCTTCAAATTCGCCCGATGGTACCTATTCGCTTTTGTTCCGGCATAATGAGTATTGGCTTTGGGATTCTATCACTCTGTCAAAAAAAGAAAAAACTGGAACTCCTTTCGTCATCAAGCTTAAGGGCCAAAATAGGTTGATTGAAGTTGCATGGGAGAAGAAACGAGCTTGTTTGCTGAAATGTTCATTGTTTCAGCGAACAATACATTCGGTTAGCTTGGAAAGTGGTGAATTCAGCGATGAACCTGCTCAATGTCTTTTGCCTCTCACTCAAGCGTTAAGAAACCGCTATGGCACTCTTGTGCCAGATGCTTCGCAAGAAGAAACAATTGCTTGGGGTTGCACACATGCTGGCATGGACGCCTTCTTGGGATTGTATGGCAAGAAGTACGAGAGTAACCAGTTACCCATTAACATATCCGTGATCAAAAAGCTCAACCTGAAATGATGATGAGCGAACCGACGCAAACTTCTCACTAAAACTCGGTAGGCCGCTTCTCCGCTGTCGTCAAATGGACCACCGCATGCACCCCCCGGCCGCATCACCGAAATGTACAGTTACGTCACTGCCGGCGGAGTAACCAAGAAGCGCCTCTACATTCGCGCTGCTGCCAAGAATCCAGCAACGCCTCGAAACGGAAGGCACTTGGGAACATACCTTCTCCGCTCAGGGCTTGATGCTGCTCTGCATCTTAAGCTTGAAGGTGACCAAACATGCAGACGTCTCCTCCCGCGAAGCAGCACTGCTTGGAGTATGTTGGGGCGTTCTCCTCTTACTAACCCCTCCCATTGCGATCCTCTTTCCAGCATGGATGGCCATTGGCTTCCTGGGACGCGATATTGAGGGTCGCCGCCGTTATTTACGTTTCACCGGAATAGCAACGGCAAGCCTGCTACTAACACTTGCACCCTGGACCATTCGGAACCTACTCGTATTCGGCAAACCCATCTGGGGCCGTGGCAATCTGGGGCTGGAATTGCAAGTGTCAAACAACGAATGCGCCGCCGCTGATTTCCTTGACATGGTCCGCGCCGGTTGTCATGCCAGGATGAACCCCAATGTCAATCCCGAAGTTGCCAGCCAAATGCTAGCCGCTGGTGAAGCCAACTACCAATGAACAATTGTTTCAAAGGGCCATAGCTTGGATAGCCGCCAACCCAACCCGCTTCCTCCGCCTCACCGCCGAACGCTGCAGGCTCTTCTGGTTTCCACCGCCAGGAAAAGGAGCTGCACCCTACCTCCGGCTTCATTGGAGTTGGCTTAAGCTACAAAACGAACCGCTTCGCCGCGCTCTGGTTCGGCTTCGTTCTGGCTCTTTTCCCAATCGTATACAACCTGGTCCAGCATTTCGTGCGATACCGCTATCCCATTCTTTGGGTAACTCTTCTAATGGCGTCATTTGCGCTTGAAACGCTTTGGATGCGCTTTTTCCAACCCGGCCAGGAACTGAATCCTTCGTAAAACACTCTCCGGGATTGAACAACTTAACTGGTTTCGGGCGTTAGTTTTGGTTTTAATTCAACCTCGAAGCCGAGCGATTCAAGTCTAGCTTTGAGTCGATTTGTGACGCGTTCCGGGTGCAACCGGTCAAAGTAATCAGCACCCTGTTCGCGATAGCGAACATCATCCCGAATGAGGCAGTACACCACTACCAGAATCCGGTGAGCAACGGCAAGAGCAGCCTTCTTCATACCCGCCCTCCGGCTGATACGGTAGAACAAAGTAGTGAAGAAAGTCTTGCGCCGGCTAATCAGTGAGGCAGCCCACGCCGCTTCCACCAGAGCGCGGCGAATGTACTGGTTACCTTTGCTCGTCCGTCCGCTTTGGCGCTTGCCCGCGCTTTCAGCATTGCCCGGACACAACCCGCACCAACTTGCCAAATGACCACTTAACTCGCCATCCTTGGGAGCGTCTGGCCTCCCGTCCATTGTCGTCAGCTAAAACTGCGCAGCAGAAAGGCGAGGCCGAATAAGCAGATCGTCGCCCGTGTCGATGACATCGAGGGGAGCAACGCCTGCACCGGCGCGGAATGGCGCCGTGCGGTCGTTCCCGAAAAAGGCGAGATTCCAGGCCCCGTCAGCATCCTGGAATAGAGTGCTGTGGCCTGCGTGGGCCACGCCAACGCGGCGGCGGGAATAAGGTCCACGCAAGATTTTCGAGACGGCATACATCATGTCGTAGGTGCCATCTTCGCGAGGAGTACCGCCATTCCATTCTGCGCCGAGGAGGACGTACCATTTGCCGATCTTCCTTAGGAAGATGCCTTCGTAGCCGACCTGCTCACCTTCAATAGTCATTAACTCAACAATGTCTCCGTCAAAGCCGTTCATTTGACTATTTAGCTTGCGAAGGGAGCGGGCCTGCCAGAGGTAATAGACGGACCCATCCTCGTCCTGGAAAAGGGAGGAGTCAATCAGGGTTGGCAAGAGCGGCACGTTGGCCGGACTTACCGAAACGTAAGGCCCTTCGGGCTTGCCGGTACTGCTCTTGAGCAGGCCCATGCCCAGTTCCTGGTTGACGCACCAAGGGATCCAGTAGTTCTGCTTTAAGTAGTGGACCTCAGGTGCCCACAACAGGCGGCCGGGGGTGCGATTGAACCAGACGTCGGGATTTGTAGAGTCAAGTTGGTAGGCGGATTTCCAGTAGGAGAAGTGCCGCAAGTCGGGTGAGCGCCAGAGGTGGATCGCATCGAGATTGCCTGAGGTTCCGGTCATGTAGTAATACCCGTCGCCGCCGCGTTCGATGGAAGTATCACGGATCCAGGGAAAAGGTGCGCGCTGGCCGGGAACCGGGTCCATTGGGATGGGCTTTAATTGCCCTGTGCCGGCTTCGTAGATGTGCGCGGTATCGGGCCGGATGAGGAAGCCTTGTGGGGAGTATTTTACGGGTGGGTCAGGTTTGTCGAAGTCGAATCCAATGGGCCAGACGGGCCGGGAAGCGTCCACCAATTCCAACTTGAATGCCCCGGGCTTCAAACGAAACACGCCACGCGTGTCAGTGCAGGACCAGGTAGCCCAGAGCTCGCCCCCGGAGTTGCGGAAGATGGTGGTCTGGCCGGCATTGGGCAGAGCGAGGTATCGGGAGCGGCCATAACCGCTGTCAGGCCGTTTGGAAACGGCGACGAAGACGTCGTCGGTGCCGCCTGGGAGGCCAGTACGCCCAAGGTCGCGGTGGCGAAGACGGCGCTCACCGACAAAGAGGTGGTAGTAGCCGCGGATCTTGGTAAGGAATGCGCCGCGCATGGCGTGGCTGCGGATATCGCCTTTAAGCGGCTCTATGACGCGGTTGGGTGGGGCGGCCAGACCGTGCATGGGGTCAGATTCCATGAGGGCGATATCGCCAGCACCCATCACCCAAAACCAGGAGCCGTCATCGTCCAGGAAAAGGGAAGGATCCTCACCATCCTCCGTGATCCTGGCGCGTCGGAAGGAAGAATTGGCCAGATCGTTGGTGTCGAAAGACAGCAATTCCGTGCCACCGCCCTCAAGGCCCAAAGTCAGCCAGTAGCGGCCTTTCAAATAGTGAATTTCAGGCGAACGGACCGCCTTGGCGGAGTTGCCGATCGTGCGGATCTTCGTCCACTTCTCCAAGCCGGCTGAACGCCAGATCTCGACCGAGGGGGCAAAGGTGGCAGAATCCCCGGAAACGTTGGAGCCCGTCATGTAATGTGCCGAATCATGGCCCTGCGTGATGCTGACGTCGGTGAGCGGAATGTCGAGAAGGGGGCGCAGTGACGTTGCATCGGGCCTGGGGGCGAGTGCGGCATATTCGCGGATGACGCCGTGTTGGGCGCTGGAAAGTAAGGGAAAAAGCAGCAGCCCACCCCAAAGGCGTATCAGGATCTGGTTCAGCTTTGTAATAAGCATAGATGGATTATAAGAAATCACTCAACAATGCGCTCAATCGGATACTGTCCGGCTGGCGTTGGTATTACCTTCATCTGCCGCGTCCTTGCCCAGGCTTCTCGAGTTGGCGCAGGGAACCCGGCAATAAGTGTTTCGGCGCGCGCCATGAGATCGCGCACCAGTTCGGGATGGCCCGCCGATACATCGTAGCTCTCGTCGGGATCCAGCGCGAGATTATAGAGCTCAGGCGCGGGCAGCGGAAGGTTCTTCAGCCGTATGGCTGTTTCAGGGGAAAAAAGCCAGCCATTGTGGCGAGCCACGTGGAGCTTCCAATTGCCGCGGCGGATGCACTGAAGATGCGTATCCATGAAATAAAGGAGGTCCTCGCGCTTGACTATCTCCTGGCGACCGGTAAGGATGGGCCAGATGTCCACGCCGTCGGTGGGCTTGGGGGGCTGTAGTTCGCAACGGCCGGCAATAGTGGGGAAAAGATCGAGGTGCGAGACGACGGATTTTGAACTTCGGCCCGCAGGAATCGAACCGGGCTGCCATGCGAGGAACGGAACACGAACCCCGCCTTCCCAGGTAGCGCCTTTTCGGCCGCGGGACTGGCCATGGCTACCCTGGTACCAAGGTCCGTTGTCACTCGTGAAGATGACCATGGTGTTGGAGCCGAGCCCACGTTGCCTGAGGGTATCGAGGATGCGGCCCGTGCTCCAGTCGAGCTCACTGACTACGTCGCCGTAGATGCCAAATTCGCTTTTTCCTCGAAAGGCCTCCGAGGCATGTAAAGGGATGTGAGGGAAGGTGTGTGCGAGGTATAGGAAAAACGGCTTGTTGCGGTTGTTTTCGATGAACTTGACGGCACTGTCGGTGTAGCGGCGCGTGAGCGAGACTTGGTCCGCCTCTGTCTCGATCACCGTTTCGTTTTCGTAGACCAAGGTGGGCTTGAGGTCGTTTGAATAAGGGATTCCGAAATAGGAGTCGAAGCCGCGATGGAGTGGCATTTGATCGGGCTGGTGACCGATATGCCATTTCCCGATACAACCGGTGGCGTAGCCCTTCTTTTTGAGAAATTCAGCGAGGGTAATTTCGTCTTTGGCGAGGCCGCCCGTGTCTGGGGGGAGGAGTACCTTTGGGACACCGATCCGGGTCGGATAACGACCCGTAAGCAGCGCTGCCCGGGATGGGGAACACACAGGATTGGCGGAGATGGCGTTGGTAAAGCGCGTGCCCTCTCTCGCCATGCGGTCCAGATGAGGCGTAGAGATCGGTGATCCGTTGGAGTGGATGTCGCCATAGCCGAGGTCATCGCAGAGAATAACGATGAAGTTTTGTGGCTTGGCTGGTGCCGCCATGGCCGTCCGAAGTCCGGCCATGGCGGATGCAAACGACTTGACGAAAGAACGGCGCTCAAGGTTCATAATCGTACGCTGTTGTTGCACTAAAAGACCAGTCGGAGCCCCAACTGCATCAGGCGGTTAGGAATCAGGGTGGAGGCAATCGTACCAGCCGTTGGGAGGTTTACCTGGAGGATCGGTCGACCGAATTGAGGCGTATTGGTGAGGTTGTACATTTCGGCGCGAAATTCGAGACGTTTGTCCTCGCTCAAACGGAAGTTGCGGTTGAGCGATGCGTCCAGAGTCTTCACACCCGGGGCGAGAATAAACTGCCGACCCGAGTTACCGAAGGTGAATGGAGCAGGTGCGGCGAATGCCGTGGTGTCAAACCATCGCTGGATCGCGCGCTGGCCTGACGGCAGGTTACCGTCAGCCAAGCGGTTTGGCCGGATGGGTCCTGTACCGCTGGTGTTGGCGGGATTGTTGGAGAGTACGGGAGTGAGCGGAATACCTGTCTGAAGTGTCAGGATGCCAGCGATCTGCCAGCCGCCAAAGATAGCTCGAGTGGCAGGGTGCCTACCGAGCATGCCGTCCTTCTTGCCGGCCGGAATGTCCCAGATGCCGCTGGTGACCAAGCGGTGGCGGATATCCGTCGCTGAGGAAGCGCGCTCGGAAATCAGGTCGCGAGGATTCTGTGGCAGAAAGGAACCTGCGGCAGAATCTTCGCCGTTGACTGAGTTGTCTATGGCGTGCGAAAAAGTGTACGAACTCAGCAGGGAGAGGCTGCGGACAAATCGGCGCTCAAGCTTGGCCGTCAGGGAATGGTAGTTACCCTGGGCCCAATTTGAATTCAGCCAAATGGTGCCGTAGGAAGGAAATGGCCGACGCGCATTGATAGCGCCAGGCCCGGGCACGGGATCATTGGAATCCAACAGTGCCTGCAGGTGGGTGGAACTGGAGCCGACATAGCCGACTGTGAGTGCGAAACTCGACGGCAGTTCCTGCTGAACGGCGAAATTCCATTGATAGACAGAAGTGTTTGGGGTATTGGGCAACAGCGCCACGGCTGCCGGATTGGCCAAGTTCCTGGGTGAGAGAAGGTTTGCCGGGAAACCGGCGCTGAGCACCATCTGAGAGACTGCAGCGGTGTTGGCTGACGGCAGGGTCACGTTCATGAAGAAGGGTGGATTGGCTGGCCCCATTACGCCGATACCCTGATACCCCGGTCCGCCGTAAAAGACACCAGCAGCCGAGCGGATGACAGTTTTTGGTGCGATCTGATAAGCAAGGCCAAGTCGCGGTGCCCAGTTATTGGTGTCGAGGCGGTTGAAGCTCTTCGCCAGAAAGCCACCCGCTTTTGCCGGAACCACAGTGCCGTATGTGGAACTGCTGGCATTGAGGTCGAAGCTGCCCTGGAGGTTATTCTTCTCCCAATAAGGCGTCTGCAATTCGTAACGCAAGCCAAGCTCCATGGTTAGTTTTCGGCTGAGTTTCCAGGAGTCATTGATGAAGAATCCGATGTAGTTGTTCCGCAAGTCGCCCAGCAGAATGGTGGAGAGAGCTGCATTGCTGGTCTGGCCGAGCAACAGATCGGCCAGGGCCGGGCCAACGCCACTGCCAGGCGTGCGGGAGGTGAACTGGCCGTTAAAGGTGATGTTGCCGCGAGCCGCGTTGCCCGCACCGGCATAATTCTGCGTGAGACGCATGTCCATCCCAAACTTGATAGTGTGATTGCCGCGCACCATTGAAGCGTTGTCAATCACCTGGAAAACGTCAGCGATCTTGGGGTTTGGTGTGGAGGTGCGATCGCCCAGGATGGCGTAGCCTGCGATGTTAAAAGTGGGTAGACCAACCAGGCCTTCGTGGCTCGGAACTCCCTTGATACCGAAGCTCTCGTAAAAAGACTGGGTAGCGGGCGAGAGTTGGTTTGACTCGTTGTGCGTGTAACCGAGGCGGAATTCGTTGACGACTGAAGGAGTGATGACCCGCGTCCAGTTGCCGATGCCACTCCAAGCCTTGAACGACTGGTTTAGAGGCAGGTCATTAAACCCAGTGCCACCATTTCCAGGCGCCGCAAACAGAGCTTGGCGATCCACTGTACGCTGATTCACACTGAAGCGGACAAACAAGCTATCGCGCTCGGTCAGCTTATGATCCAGTCGGCCGTCGCCCTGATGGTCGCTATCGGAAGTGCCAACATTCCTTGCATAGTTGTTAACTGCGCTGAGGAGGTTGGGTTTGGCATATAGCGCAGCGACCTTGAGACCCACGGGGTCCAGGCGGCTGGCCGGTATGATGTTGCCTGGAAACTGTTGCCGGATTCCCCCTGCTACCAGCAGCGGGTCGTAGATATTGACGGCACCAAAGTCGCCCGAGGCAGAGTTGCCCGTCGGCACTGTTGATGTGATTGTGGTGGACTGCCGCACCAGGGTGCCCTGATAGCTGCCGAAATAAAAAGTCCTGTTCTTGATGATGGGAGCGCCGACGGTGCCGCCAAACTGGTTGCGCCGGAGTGGCGGCCGTTTGAGGCCTGCGCGGTTTGAAAAGAAATTGTTTGCGTCCAGTTCGTTGTTACGGATGAACTCGAAAAGGCTCCCGCGAAGCTTGTTTGTGCCTGACTTGATCGAGACACTAATCACTCCACCGGCAGCCCGGCCGAACTCAGCACTATAGGTGGCGCTGTCCACCTTGAATTCCTGGATTGCGTCCGCCGAAGGACGAATCGCCTGCGTCGAGGCCGTATCTGCTCCGAGAATGTAGCTATTGTTGTCGATGCCATCCACGAGGAAGACATTCTGAAACGTCCGCTGACCGTTGAGACTGAAGCCATCCGCAGCCCGGGAACCATAGTTGGGGACAGCACCGGGAATGAGCAGAGCAAGTTGAGAATAGTTGCGCCCGTTCAGCGGAAGTGTGACGATTGTCTTGTTATCGATTACTTGGCCCACGGAAGCGCTTTGGGATTCCAGCAAAGGCGTCGCGACCGTTACTTCGATAGCTTCGGAGGTGCTTCCTACCTTTAAAGTGACATTGGCCTGCACACGGGCACCGATGTTTACTTCAAGCCCGGTCTGCTGATACTTGGTGAAACCCGCCGCTTCCACCACCAGGTCGTAAGTTCCGCGGACGACGGCGCTGATGGTAAAGCTTCCGCTTGCTCCTGCAGTGGCTTTGTAGACCGAGCCGGTTTGCGGACTCTTCAGGGTCACGGCGGCATTGACGATTATCGCGCCAGAAGGGTCGGAAATGAATCCTGTGACTAGCCCGGAATCCGTTTGAGCAAGCAGAGCACTTTGCAGAACCAGCAAAGCAACAACAATTCTATTCATCATTTCCATCCTCGTAGTTTGTTCGCATATTTTAACTATGGTCGCAAAATGATTCATAAGATGGAATGAGAATTCGCAGGATTTCACATGGGCTTCCCATGTGAAATTCCTGCATAACCATTGGTTTAGATCTGTGATAGACTTCAACAAATAACCAAGCCAATGGGTACTGGGCCACTTACCGCAAATCGTATGTCAATCCCCCCAGAGGCGAGGGAGTGCCTGGAACGGCTACTCCAACACCCCGAGATCATGCGTGCCCCGAGAATCAGGAGCGTCCTGAGCTTCTTGATTGAGCGGATGCTGGCCGGTAGGGAAGATGAAATTAGCGAAGATATCATCGGCCAATTGGTCTTTGGGAAGCCGGAAGGCTATAACCGCGGCGATGATAACATCGTTCGCGTGACCGTCCGGCACCTACGCGCGAAGCTGTCGTCATACTACAGTACCGACGGGAGAGGCGAGGCATGGGTGCTGGAGATACCGAAGGGAAACTACGTCCCGGTGCTTCGGCAGAGGACGCTGGAACCCGAGACCATAGAAAAGTTGTTCGAGGCCCCGGCCGCTCCTTCCCGGTTGTCGAATCGGGTGCCTTGGGTGCTCAGTGCAGTGCTTCTGGTGGGAAATCTCATCTTTGGAACACTATGGTACAGCCAGTGGCAAGGTAGCTCCGTGAACGACGCCGGATTGGCTCAGGAGCTTTTCTTCAAAGTGGGACAACGGGTGTCCATCATTTCGACTGACTCCAATCTTCAGTTGTTCCGGATGATGTACAAGCAAACGGTAACTCTCAGCGACTACATCAGCCGAAGTCACACAAAGCCGGACGCTCCAACGGCCAGCCCCGAAATCCTGGGTGCCCTGACATTCATCGGCTCTTCGACCGACACTAGCCTAGCCAGTAGCCTGGTCGCTCAACGCCTTCAGAGAGCCGGTGCACAGTCGCACATCCGCATGCGCCATCCCCGCGAGGTCGCTATGTCCGATTTTCAGCAAGACAACATGATTCTACTTGGAGGCCCCTGGATCAACCCTTGGGGACAGCTCTTTGAAGATCGCCTCAACTTCCGGCTCGTTCCTCCAAAAGAGGACACCACCGTATCCTACGTGGTAAATCTTGGACCGCAGCCGGGGGAGCCGCCTGCATTCCGAAACCATAGGGAAGGTGCCTTCGACGTGGGCTACGCGCGGATCGCTCTGCTGCCCAACTTGTCCAACTCAGGAAAAGTTCTTCTCGTCGGAGCCACCGACCAGGCATCGATCGAAGCAAGCGGACAGTACCTGGTAGATCCGGCGGCACTCCTCGAACTGCTTGTGCGGCTTAAGGTCTCCAGCGCACGCAGCCTACCATTTTTCGAATTAGTACTCGAGGTCCGATCCGTCAACATCACGCCGCGGAACGTTCGCATGATTGCGTCACGCGTAGTCCATGCCGGGCAGTAACGGCCCAACCCATGAACGCGAGTGAACCAGTTAAGTTGTTAAATCCAGGAGAGTGTTTTAGGAAGGAACTCGACTTCTCAAATCTTATTCCAGTTCTAGCCCTTTTTCATACCCCGGTTGTGTGGCCAACCGGCATGAGCTAATCACAAGGCATTCTACTAGGATTCTAAAGCACTTAACCATAGCGCCCTCCAACCCGTCTGCTATCCTGTACTCGCCATGACAACAGATGACAAACGCAAAGAAACCTCGCGCCTCAACGCGCTCAAATCCACCGGCCCCAAAACCCCCGAAGGCAAACGCCGTTCTGCCTTCAACTCAACCACCCACGGCGCATACGCCAGAAACCTCATCCTTCCCGGCGAAAGGCTCCCCGAATTTGAGGAACTTATCAAAGTTCACCTCGAAACCTGGAAACCCACCAACCTCATCGAGGACATCCTAGTCACAGAAATGGCTACAACCCTCTGGCGTCTCCGTCGTCAGGCCCCAGCCGAAGCTAGCCTCATCGACATCCAAATTCAGCGCATGACCTGCAACGAACTGGAATTCACCAGCCTCAATGCCCATGGAGCTTACGGCCTCGCCGTGGCTGGCCTGCTAGGTCACAGTGACGCCATAAACCAAATCGCCCGTCAAGGCCGACGCCTGCTGTCCCTCTATCAACAACTACGCCAGGAAATCCTCACCAACCGCCAACTCTTCCCACCCAGCGCCCCCGAACCACCTGACCTGCAACCTCAATCAGATCCCGAGTCCCAAGTGGAACCAATTGAAAACACAACACTGGATGACCAGGAACTCGCAACTGAAAACTTACCCGTTGAAGCGAAGCTAATTGTGGCAACCGAAAACCAAGTCATCCATCCCCGCAGCCCCCTTTACGACTCACTCCCTTCAATTTTTCAACCAACATTAACAGAAAAGCCGCTTACTTCAGCCGCAACAAGCTAAGAAAGCAAGTTTGCGACAACTTAGGAGCTTAGAACCTATTGAAAAAATCTTTTTTGAACTACCTGCCTTGCAAAATTGGATAGCTGCGCCTACCCAAACCATTGTTTTTCTTATGGAGTGAACCCCAAAACTGAGACACGCTGAAAAGACGCACTTTCCATCGAATGGAGATGAGAGGAACATGTCAAATTGGCGTCGACACACGATCGAGTTTAAGAAGCAGGCAGTCGAGAAAATGCGAACCTGCGAAAATATTAACGACTTAGCCCGAGAACTGCAGATCCAACGGAAACTTCTGTACACATGGAAATACCAGTTTGAAGGCCGTCCCGAACCGCGGCACGCGAACTTCGCAACAACCGCAGAGGAACGCAAAGATAAACCTACAAACAGCATTGACACTTCTGAATCTAGGTATCGCAAGCCAAAACGGGGACATGGTTCGCTGGGCCTGAAGCAACAGAACTGCGAATAGAATCATCAATATCTCTAAGCGAGGGGCTTGCGTACCGTGTACCCTTTTTGGCGGCCGTTTTAAGTACTTCAGTCTCACCATTTGGGTGACTCTATTTCACTGATTCAATTACGGCAAGTCCATTTGTTTTGAGCCATCTCGTCGTTTTCCTAATAACTCAACTGCCGTTTCTGGGATAAACGCTTGGTAGACGAGATCACCAAGCTCAAATCGGCGCTAGCCGACAAAACCCTGGAAAACGATTTTTTCAAAACTGCCTTGCACACCATCAAGGAAGGACGCCAGCAGAACACCGCAACTGGCGCCTCGGCCTCTACGAAACCATCCAGTCGTGGACGCAAGAGCAAGGCAGTTTAGGAGTGGAACGGATGTGTTATCTGCTGGGAGTCAGCCGGGCAGGTTACTACCGTTATCTGATGGAAACGGTTCCCGATGAAGCGGAAATGGCGATGCGATCCACCATTCAGGAAATCGTGCTGGCCCACCATCGCCGCTACGGTTACCGGCGGGTGACAGCCGAATTACATCGTCGCGGCATGGTGGTCAACCACAAGCGGGTGCTACGAATGATGAGAACCGACAACTTACTTGCCGTGCGGTATCGTAAGTTCATTCTAACTACCGATTCCCAGCACGGCTGCCAGGTAAGTCTGAACCTGGCAGCACGTATGACTCTAACTGGCATCAACCAACTCTGGGTTGCTGATCTGACTTATATCCGGCTGAAAACCGAATATGTTTTTCTAGCCGTTGTCATTGACCGCTATTCGCGTAAAGCCATCGGTTGGTCGCTGGACCGCACTCTGGCGGCAAGAGTAGCAGTGACAGCATTGCAGCAAGCCATTGCTAATCGCCATCCGCAGCCAGGAGTGGTCCATCATTCTGACCAAGGTATTCAGTATGCCTGTAGCGATTATGTCGACTTACTCAAAGCCAATAAGATGGTTGCCAGCATGAGCCGGCCAGCCAACCCATACGACAATGCCGCTTGCGAAAGCTTTATGAAAACTCTCAAGCAGGAGGAAATCTATTGCAACCAATATCATGGCTTTGATGACTTAGCCGCTCACTTAGACCAATTCATCGGGACTTACTACAACCACTTACGGCTGCACTCAGCACTCGGCTATCTGACACCGGAGGAATTCGAGCGCGACGCAACCAATGCCCTCAACCAGGATGATCCATATTTGCAAGCGGCAACCATGGAGTATTTCACCCCGCCAATAAAGGGGGTACCGATTCCCAAATGACTCTTCGCTGGCAGCGGAAATGGCGCGAAGCCAATCGTCGCCCTATACAGGGAAACTCTCCAAACGACCGGATTCTACATGGGCCGGATTGGAATCGCTATGAGAGAGTTTGCGGCCATTTCTTCTCCGCCGTTCCGCTACCGCAAATTCCGGAGACTCCAAGAGTTTCCCGGAATGCGTTTTTCAGGCATCGCGGAATCTACCACTCCGATGGGGCTTTTTGTCAAGCCGGGGCCAGAGGGCCGCCTCCCGTTGGTCGGCCCTGGAGCCCAGCTAAAGAACGCGACGGAAGGGGCGCGCTCTGCCCATCGTCTGCGATGAGTTCCGGCCGGCTATTCCTTGATCGGGGTGCTCGCCAGCATTGCCCGTCTGCGCTTCACCGGCAGCCCGATCATAAAACACTGGACGGATTTCAGGAAAGGATTTATTATCGAATGGTAACTGCGTCTTTTCCCCTGTGTCTCACCAAAGGGGTTCACCCCATTATCAGCGTGCAGTCGCGTGCATCCGCGGCCATTCCTTTTTTCGCTTTCCAATATAGTTGGTCTCCAAAGGGGATACCCAAAATCCGGTTCACAGCATACCGTAAAATTTTTGATCCCTATTTTCACAATCAGTTACTGCCAAACCATAGCTTCATCTAAGTCGGTCGGCGATACAGCCCATGTTAAATTGCAGACATGAATATAGCATCTGGCACAAACTGGGTGACACAATCCGCCTCGCCACCCTTCAGCCGATTCAACAAACCCGGCGCTCCGAATGTCGTAGCTGGCCCCCGACCTCCGTTGTGCGAGCGAACGTCCCCCAAAGGGCACTTACTAAAATCGTCGTTTTCTTATCAGCGTACCTAGCGTTGATCGGCGGCCAATAATTCCTTTCTCCGTTTCGTCTGCGCTACTTAGCAGGCTAGTACAATAGTTCTAAATAAAAAACGTTAAAGGCTGAAAATTTTCAATAAATGGAACGAATCTTTCCACGACCTCGTATCATCCAATGGACCGGCTGAGTGAGAAATCCCGCAGCCGGTAGTCCTCCTTGGAGGGCTTTATGTCCTACACAACACTGCTTATTGCCGTGACGGTTTCGCTGGCAGCGATCTTAATTCTGCCGTCATTGCATCGGATTGGTCCAACAGAAGTTGGTCTAATAACACGCCGGTTCTCGGCGAAGAAACTGAAACAAGACAACCCCATTGCTTTTGAAGATGAGCCCGGCTATCAGGCTGAATTGCTGATGCCCGGATTGCGCTTCAAGTTCTGGATTGTCTACGGTGTGGAAAAGCATCCTTGGGTGCAAATTCCCGCCGGTCAAATTGGCGTAGTAATAGCTCAGATTGGTCAAGCTCTGCCCACGGGAGCCAAGTCCGGGGTGTACAAACCGGAATTCGGCCAGTTCACTGACTTGGAAACATTTATCAAGAACGGCGGCGAGAAAGGTGTGCAACGGCCTGTGCTTGGCCCCGGTACTACTTTGCCGTTACATCCAGTTGCGTTTTTGGTGATCTCACGGGATCGCGTTTTTGGTGTTCCAGTGATGCCCGAACTTGCTGGAACTGCGCGCGTGGCGCTATCGCCGGAATCCTTCCACTTGTCTCCCGGTGACCTGGAGGTGGTCCGTATTCAACGCCAAGCCGAAGATAAGTCCGACATGATCGGCATTGTTACAACTTTGGAAGGTAACCCGCTGGATTCAGGTGACATTGCCAGCCGGCTTGGCCAGTATTTGGACATTGCTGCGCTTGAGAAGAATCAGGCATCCGACGCGGAATTGATTGATAAGATTTTGGGTAACAAAAACGAGTTACACAATAACTATCAAAACTTCCAGGCCTTCCTCGACGCTGGCGGACGCATCGGTCTGCAACACGACCCGCTGTTATACGGTGCTTACACCGTCAACCCATTCCTGGTTAGGATTGAGCGTGTGCCCATGCTGGTTGTGGAGCAGGGTCAGGTGGCCGTGATCAAAGCCTATGTGGGTTTGACGCCAGCCGACACTTCTGGCGCAGCATTCAAATTTGGCAGTTTAGTAAGGCCAGGCCATCGCGGTATTTGGCAGGAACCATTGCGAACCGGTAAGTACGCGCTGAACACTTACTGTTACAAAGCCGAGTTAGTGCCAACGGCGATCCTGACTTTGAATTGGGCCGACCGTGTTTCGACGGCGCATAACCTGGACGCGAAGTTGGAGCAGATTGTGGCGAAGAGTACAGAAGGCTTTGTTTTCAGGTTGGATTTGCAGGTGCAGATTCATGTTCCTGATACACGGGCTCCGCGGGTGATCTCGACGGTTGGCACCATGAGCAACCTGGTGAATGAAGTACTGCAAGCTGCAGTGGGCAACCACTTCAGAGATACCTTGCAGAGCATGCCAGCAGTGCGATTTATTGAGACGAGGCAAGATGTACAGCGGCAAGCTTTTGAGAATATCCGCAAGCAGTTAGAGACTTACAATGTGGAAACACTCGGCGTGTATGTGCAAGATGTGATTCTGCCAGTGGACTTAGTAAAAGTGCTGACCGAGCGCGAAATTGCCAAACAAGAAATTGCTACGTTTGAGCAACAAAAGCAGGCTCAAATGCAACGCATTGAAACGGAGCAAGCGCGTGGTACGGCCGACATGCAGGCTGAACTGGCTAAGTCAAAAGTTGGTGTGAATATCAAGTCGAATAACTCAACGGCTAGAAAGGCCGAGGCGGATGGCGAAGCTTATTACATCAGTGAAACGGGTCAGGCAAAAGGTGCTGAAGTGAAAGCAATCGGGCTGGCCAAAGCTGAAGCGTATGATGCGCAGGTGAAGGCATTTGGTGCCAATGCTACAGCGTTCGTCAACGTGGTTGATGCGCTGGCGAAGAGCGGCGTGCCGATTGTTCCAGAGATTCTGGTGACTGGCGGGAATGCCGGTGGAATTGATGGTGTTGCGGCAACGTTGATGAGGTACTTGGGCGAGCGCAGCGGCAAGGCTGCTTAGCTGTTGAGACTGGCCGGTGGTCAATTAACTTTGGCGGCTGGCCAGTTCTTCAATATCAAGCAGCACTCCGCGCTTCCCAACATTCTGCGCAACGGTTTGCCCCAACTCAGCCACTACGCCTTCGCACTCATGAATATGGCCGCAATAGAATCGAATCGGCTGTTCGGTTGCGATGAACTCGGCGATTGCGGTGCTTCCGAAGTGTGCCCCAGGTTTTGCTCCATCCAGGGGCGTATCTTTCGGTGGGCAATGGCAAATTAGAATCAGCGGTTTCAAACTGCGAAATGGTTCCAGCCGCTTAGCTATTTCTGCTTCTGTGAATTCGCCTGGTGTATTGAACGGTGTGGGATTTGAGTAACCCAAAGCCGCTACATGGAAGCCGCCAAGTTCCGTGGAACGCCCATGCAAGGCACTAAAATCAAACTTCTGGCAGAAGCGGTCTATTTCCGATTCTGTCTCGTGGTTGCCGGGAATTGCGAACATCTTGCCGGCGTGCTTCCGCATTACCTCGCCGGCTGCATCAAGGCCACGTGACCAACTTACTAAGTCACCCCAGCAATGTAGTAATCCGCTTCAATATCCATCAAGCGGGTAAGCGACTTCAGGTCACTGTGAATGTCTGAAAAAATCAGAAGTTTCACAGTGGGCTCCGTTGAGCCCGTGGTTTTATCCAGGAAAGGACCGCTTCCTCGCGGTCGCGGCTCGGTAACAGGATGGTGCTCACGGGCTCCTTAAGGTTCCACGCTTTCCAAATAGGTGTAGCCGTGCATACCTTCTTCGTAGAAGCGTAAATGCCTGCCGGCCTCCTCATACCCAAGCTTCCCTTCCCGCACGGCTATTTCCAAATCCTTGCGGTAGGATTCCACCAACTGTTTCCAATCGAACTGTACATATTCCAGCACTTCACGTACAGTGTCGCCTTGAATCACGTGATCCAGTTGAATTTCGCCGGTTTCTGTGAGGTTGACGTGCACCGCGTTAGTGTCACCCAACAGGTTATGCAGGTCGCCTAATATCTCCTGATATGCGCCGACAAGGAAAGCTCCAAGAAAATAGTCCTGGCCTGTGAACTGATGCAATTCCAAAGTATGTTTCACGTCGCGACGGTCGATGAAGCGATCGATTTTTCCATCAGAATCGCAGGAAATATCCCCCAAAACGGCATGCCGCGTGGGTTTTTCATCCAACCGGTGAATGGGCATCACTGGGAACAATTGCTTGATAGCCCAACTGTCTGGCATGCTTTGAAACAAGGAGAAGTTACAAAAGAACGTATCGGAAAGCAGGCTCTCCAAACCTTCCAATTCCTCAGGGAAATAATCGAGCTGTTTACCAATTTGCAGAATACGGCGCGAAATATTCCAGTACAAGTTCTCAGCCATGCTGCGCTGTTCCAAAGATAGAAAGCCCAGGCTAAACATGTTAAGAGCTGAATCCAGTGACTGCTGCGAATCGTGATGACTTTCCAGCAAATTGCGGGCTGTTAGCGATTTGTAAGTCTGCACCAAGTCGATTAGAGGCTGTTCAAAATCTTCCCGTGGTTCGTTAGGCACATCGTGATCGCCAAACCCTGTTACGCCCAAAACATTGAACAGCAGACAGCTGTGATAGGCCACTGCGGCGCGACCGCTTTCGCTGATGATGGTGGGATGGGGAACTTCCGCGTCGTCACAAACATTTTGAATATGGTGTACAACGTCGTTTGCATATTCCTCCAGCGAGTAGTTCACGCTTGATTCAAAATCGGTTTGGGAGCCGTCATAGTCAATCCCCAAGCCGCCGCCTACGTCCAGATACTTTAGGCCAGCACCGCTGCGTTTCAATTCCACGTAAACACGCGCGGCTTCAATTACTGCCTGCTTAATTTGGCGAATGTTGGTGATTTGGCTGCCTAAATGGAAATGAAGAAGCTCCAGGCAATCTTCCATCCCTTCGGCCTTGAGCCGATCCAACGCTTTGAGTGCTTCGCTGACAGTGAGTCCGAATTTAGACCGGTACCCTCCTGAGGATTTCCAGCGGCCTGAACCCTTAGCTGCCAGCTTGACGCGAATGCCGATGGAAGGCTTAACACCCAATTTCTTGGCATGCTTGATGATCAGATCCAACTCAGTGAATTTTTCCACAACCGGCGTAATACGGCGACCGATTTTGCAGCCCATCATGGCGAGTTCAATATACTCTTCGTCTTTGAAGCCATTGCAAATGATGGGGGTCTGGTTATCAGCCAGTCCGAGCACCACTAACAGTTCGGGCTTTGAACCAGCTTCAAGGCCAAATTTGTAGGCCTTACCGAATTCGAAAACCTCTTCAACCACTTGGCGCTGTTGGTTCACTTTAATGGGGAACACACAGCAATATTCGCCTTTGTAGCCGTTTTCGGTAATAGCGGAACGAAACGCCTGATTCAGTTCACCAATGCGATGCTTCAGAATCTCACCGAAGCGAACCAGGATTGGAAGATTGATGCCGCGCATCACTAAGGTATCCACCAACTGTTTTAGATCAATAGAACGGGCCGGGTCCTTGCCCGGGCGTACCCATAAATGCCCGTTGGCACCTACGTTGAAATAGCCTTTACCCCAGGCCTCAACGTCGTACAGCTCAGAGGCGTCGGTAACCGTCCATCGTTCGGTCACATCCAACTTGACGGTTTCGTTCACTTTTACAGTACCCAATTCTTAGATCACCTCTTGCTTATTGGAAGTTCAAAATTTAGCCGGAAACTTCAGTGTGCTTCGAAATCGCCGCCGAGGCAACTATAATTTGGTTACAGCATGTCGATCCAATTGGAAAACAAGACGGCGCTAGTCACTGGCGCAAGCAAAGGCATAGGGAAAGGTACGGCGCTGGAACTGGCTCGCCTGGGTTGCAATGTGATTGTGAACTACAATTCCGACCAGCCAGGGGCGCAGATCACCGTTGCTGAAATTCAAGCGATGGGTAGGCAGGCATACGCTGTAGGAGGCGACGTGGGCGACGCCAGTGCAGTGGATGGGATGTTTGAACAAAGCTATAAACACTTTTCCAAATTGGACATTCTGGTGAATAATGCCGGCACCCAAACCTGGAAAGCGCTGCTTAATCTAACCGAGCAGGATTGGGATCGCGTGATTGATACGAACCTGAAGGGCTGTTTCCTAGCGACGCAGAAGGCCGCAAAGCATATGAAAGAGCAGGGTGGCGGTTCGATTATCAACATTGGATCGGGCTGCAATAAGTTTGCGTTTCCCATGTTGGCGAGCTATACGGCGAGCAAGGGAGGCATGGAACAATTTACAAAGGTGGCGGCGGTTGAACTGGGGCGCTATGGCATTCGGGTGAACTGCGTTGCTCCTGGCGCGGTGGAAATTGAGCGGACGAAACTGGAAGCATCAAGCTATGCCGATACATGGGCGAAAGCCACGCCTCTTGGGCGAGTGGGTCAACCGTTGGATGTGGCGCGCACGGTTGCATTCCTTGCCAGTGACTATGCAAGCTTCATTACAGGGCAAACGATTTATGTGGATGGCGGGTTATTTGCAAAGCCACACTGGCCTTATGAGTATTGATGGATGATTAGGGTTGTTCTTCGCGTCCAATCAGAAACCGTGATCGCAGATCGTTCCCGATCCAGAAACCTGCATGCTGAATCATGCCGTCGAGTAAAGGCTTGCATTCGGGGATCAGATTGCGCTCCTTCGCTTCTGACAAGGCGCCCAGAAGACCCATGAATGCAAGTCCTCGGTCTGCCGCGATTTGTCGTCCACGGTGCTGGTCCATCAGAATTAGGGATGCTTTTTATTCCAGGGCGACTACAGTAGCCTCGCTTGATCCTTCGCTGCGAGGATGCTCATTTATTCAGACTGAATTACGATTTGATGCTAGGCGAGTTCCTCCGCCACCGAAGGTGGTAGCACCAGTTGGCTGAACAGCTTCCGGAGAAGATCCAGTTGGCAGATGATCGAAAGATTAAGGATGGGTGAGTTGTAAGGAACAACAATCACGGGTGTAAGCGACTCTTGACTGTCGCGAGATCATGCTCTAAATCTTCGAGACCATAGTGAATCGGGATGCGCCGTGATGCTAACATCCGCTGCATATCAAGTTGGGGAAGCTCAGCGAATAAAGCAGCCTGACCAAGTGTGAGCCGATCCTGCTGGAAAAGAGTCACTGCAATTTCCACGCGGAACTCAGCCTCGCTCAATTTCGCAGTTTGCAGAACTTCATCGGAAACAGTTACAGGCATAGTTCACCTGCGTTGATTATACCGGATACCACGCTTTATGAACTGTGACGCAGAACCCTATTTGGCAGGCTTCTTCAACGCCGCACGCCAGTTGGTCATCACCTGAATCGATGGAGCGGCTTCGCCATCGGCTAGTGTGACAAAAAGGAACTTCTGCCCATCGGCTGACACATCGAATTCGGCGCGAGCGCCGGTGTAGGGCATCTCGAAGAGTTGACGGGGCACGCCGATTTTGGGTTCAGGTCCGTCCAGGCTGATGCTCACTGCCATCAACTTTGTTTTGATTGTGTCACCGTAGGTGTAAAAAAACTCCCGCCCATCGCGCCGCCATCTTGCCACGGAACTTCGAGATAAATCGGCTGCTATCCAAGCTTTTCCGTCGCTTTGCAATCGTGCAACGTCCAATTTCGTGAGTTCTTAACGAGGAGCCAATGTCCGTCCGGTGAAGCTACCGCATCTGCTGCGCTTTTGCTGACCAGAACGGGACTTGCCCCGTTTTTGAATGACATAACATCAAACGACGATGTATTTGAGGAGGACGTACTTGGTTGATGATATAGAAAATGTCCGGTAACAGTCCAATCAGTAAGTGTCAGAGCCTGCTGTAAGTGACGGGTTGTTTCACCAGATGAAAGTGTTGTTATCCCAATACTCCGCTTTCCTTCCGCTGAATCGGAGACTACTGTCGCAAGCTTGGTTCCTTCGGGTGACCAAGTGGGACGTAGCGAACTGTGCTTGGAGTCTTCGACCATTCTGGATCTGGTCCCGTCCGCAAACGCAACAAAAGTGCGGATTAATCCAGAAACCGCATCCCGGACACAATAAGCAATTTGGGTTCCATCCGGCGAGATTCTGGGATATTCATATTCCGCAGGTTCATTGACATTTTGAGCCAGGAGTTTGCCGTCCCTGTTGAGCCAGGAAAGCTTGCGCCGCAACCTGGTTGACTGTACATAAGCCAGTTCCCCAGCGCTGGACCCAGCGGAAAAAAACCACCACCATGAATTTCGTTGGGAGTCCACACTATCGGCGATTAGGAATGGTTCCGATGAAAAGACAAATCTCTTCGCGTCAAACTCCCGTGCAAATAGCCTACTGCCCGATCCATAGATGATGTGGCCAGGGCTGGTGCCATCAATCGATCTTACGAATCGGATGTTCGACCTAATTGACGGACTTAGATCTGCAAGGCGTCCATTTTCCATCGACCCCAGATAGAGATGATCGTCGGCCATATCTATGTACTGGCCTTCAATTGCCGATGCTTCCACAAAGTGTCTAGACACTCCGGAAACAGAGTTAGGGATTGGCTTTGGTTCTCCGCCAGACTCCGCAACGCTATAAACCTGATCGCCACTGCTGGTAAACACGATACGGCCATTGGATAGCCATGCGCCTGTTGAGAGACGATTAAATTTGCATATCGTCTTCACCGTTCCGATTTTCAGATCCACGGATTTGATTTGGTTTGCTGCTGCGAATGCTATGAGGTTCGAGTCCGGTGACCAAAACGGTGACTGCGCACCCTCTGTTCCAACCAGTTCGCGGACTGCCGAGGAACTCAGAGGACGCAAAAATAACCGAACCTGGCTGTCTTTTTCTGCTACGAATGCGAGAGTACGCCCATCGGGCGAAAGCGCCAACTCTGGCTGGCCGGTCAGCCGGACCCGTTCTGGAAGCTGAATAGACATCTCAACATTCTTTGCTTCGAAGGCAGGAAGGCTTGGCAGCCTGAAGAACAAGCCGACTGCTGCAAACGTAGCTGTGGCTGCAATCGTCCAGGGTATCCAAACTCGCTTGCTACTCTTGGCTGGCGCTGCTTCATCCTTCGACTCGCGTAACTCAATCGCCACATCCCGCGCCGACTGCCAGCGCTCATCGGGATTCTTCCGCAGACATCGCCGAATCGCCCTCTCCAACCACCGAGGCGTCAGCGGCTGCGAGTCAGTTAACGGAGCAGGTTCATGCTCAAGGATCGCCGCCATCAGGCTTACCTGCGATTTTCCAGTGAACGCCCGCTTGCCGGTCAACATCTCATACAACACGCAGCCCAACGCAAAAATATCCGACCGAGCATCCGCCTCGCCGCTCTGCAACTGCTCTGGTGACATGTATGGCACGGTCCCCAGAATCATCCCTTCACCAGTCAGCGGCATGGCAAGCGTCGCGTCGTTCTGTCCCAACTTGACTGGCACCGCCGCCTTCGCCAGCCCGAAGTCAATCACTTTTGCCCCGGCCTTGGTCACAATGATGTTCCCCGGCTTCAGGTCACGATGCGTGATCCCTTTACGATGTGCCGCATCCAACGCTTCGGCGATTTGCGCACCTAACCGGATCACTTCAGCTAATGGCAGAGGCCCTTCAATCGGCTTGCCGTCGATGTACTCCATCACCAGGTAGTCTGGACCCACGTCGAACAGCGTGCAGATGTGCGGATGATTCAAGCTGGCAATAGTTTTCGCTTCCCGCTCAAAGCGTTCGCTAAATTGACCTTCCACAAACTTGATGGCAACAGTTCGATCCAACCGCGTGTCGCGCGCCTTCCAAACAGCACCCATGCCACCCGCGCCGATAGGGGTCTCGATTACATAGGGCCCGAGTTTGTCGCCAGGGTTTACCGCCATGAGTTACCAATTGTATCTCAGCCACCTAACATCGCTACACTTAAGTTATGGAACTCACGCGGGAGCAAATGAAGGAATGCGTTCAGCTATGGCAACGCAACGGCGAGTTCCTCGAACGCCTCCGAGAGGATGACATTCGCAACGCTAACACCCAGCAATCCGTTCTGATGTTTGAACAGGCCTTCCGCATGGCCTTAAGGGATTTGCCGGCGCGTCCCACTTCTGGTTTGGTTGAATGGCAGCGCTATATGCAGCTTTGGCGGCAGCGTGGTTGACCTTATCTCTGCGGCGTTCCAGTTGCAACAGCAAATTGAATCTCGCGGATGGCGGTTTTGTTTCATAGGCGGTTTGGCCGTGCAGCATTGGGGCGAACCACGCATGACACGCGATCTTGATTTGGCATTGTTGGCCGGTTTCGGAACAGAGGTGCCTTTTGTGGAAGCTTTGCTGGAGGTTTATCAGGGACGGATAGCCGATGCTCGCAGCTTTGCATTGGAAAGCCGCATTCTATTGCTCCGAACGGAATCCGGGATTGGTATTGATGTTTCCTTGGCGGCGCTCCCTTTTGAAGAGCAGGCAGTGATCGATCCATCCAAGTAGAATTCATGCTAGGTACGAGTCTGCGCATATGCTCCGCCGAAGACTTGATTGTCATGAAGATCTTCGCAAGCCGTGAGATTGATCTGCGGGATGTTCGATCAATCATTGTCCGGCAAGGGGATAGTAACTTGGATTGGAACTATATTGAAGCTCATGTAAGTGAGCTAGCTGAACTTAAGGAAGATCCAAACATGATGATTGCGTTGCGAAGATTACGCTTTCACTAAAGCTTCAAACTCGTCCCTAGTAAGCGGATGGGAGATGAAATAGCCTTGAGCGAACTCGCAGCCCAGTCCGCGGATCATGGCTAACTGCTCCGCAGTTTCAATCCCTTCCGCGATAACTTCTAAGCGCAAAGCATGCGCCAATTCGATAATCGCTTTTACGATCAGCGAATCCTCCGAGGCTCCACCCAATTTTGAAACAAAGGAACGGTCGATCTTCAACGAGTCAATCGGAAAGCGGCTGAGGTAAGAAAGAGACGAATAGCCAGTGCCGAAGTCATCAATACTCAAACCGATGGACCGGCTCTTCAATTCCAGCAATGTTTCCGAAGTAAGCTCAGCGTTGTCCATAATTCCACTTTCTGTGATTTCCAACTTCAACTGGTGTGGACTCAAACCCGTTGATTTGAGAGTTGCAGAAACACGCTGCACAAAAGTCCGCTGTAAAAACTCTTTGCAGGAAACATTGACGTGCAAAGAAAGCTGCCTGCCACCGATGGCCTTTGCGTTCCACTTTGCCATTTGCTGACACGCTTCCCCAAGGACCCATTTCCCGATGTCTACCACCAAATTCGTTTCCTCAGCCAGAGCAATGAAAATGGTAGGGCTCACTGGATTTCCGTCGCTATCGCGCCATCGAATGAGTGCTTCCACGCCTTCAATCTGATTCGTTTTGAGAGACAAAATCGGCTGATAGAGCAGTGAAAATCCGCCCCGTTCAATGGTTCTACGCAGATCCGTTTCCAGACGCAAGCGGGCCACGGTTTCCGCCCGCATAGCAATGTCGAAAACTTCAAAGCAGTTCTTTCCGCTGGCCTTGGCTCGATACATGGCGGTATCAGCATCACGCAGCATTGCTGCTGCCTGGTTGCTTCCTTCAGCTTCATACCCCGTGCCGGTGATGGCGATCCCCAGGCTGGCACTAGTGTAAACCTCGTGTTCCCCCAGTTGGAATGGCGTGGATAGTTCACCCAAAATTCTGGTAGCTACGGTTACTGCATCTTCCGCTGAATTCAATCCGCGAAGAAGGATGGCAAATTCATCTCCGCCAAAACGGGCAACAGTCTGCGCTTCAGACATTCTCACCAAAACATCGTAGGATCGAACGGCAGATTGCAACCGGCGGGTGATGCCAATCAGCAGCGCATCGCCTACTAGGTGGCCCAGGCTGTCGTTCACCAGTTTGAACCGATCCAGGTCCATGAAAATTACAGCACAATGCGTTTCCGGGTTGTAGCGGGTTTCTACAATCGCTTGTTCCAATCGATCAAGAAATTGCAAACGGTTAGGCAACCCGGTTAATGGATCGGAAGCCTTCGAGGTGGTGATGTCGGTAAGTGAACCAGCAATGCGCGTAGGAGTCCCATCGCTTAGCCTCGTCGCCAAGCCTCTGGCCAGCATCCAGCGGTAGGTTCCATTCTTGTGCTGAACCTTATGTTCAACTTCCAGAAACGCCGTTAAACCAGCCAAGTGCGCGTCAATGGCTTGGCTGGTGGAAGGCCCGTCGTCAGGGTGAATTCGACTCAGCCACTCCGAGGGCTTGTCTGAAATATCCACTGGATCCAAGCCGAGCATGGAGCACCAACGTGGGGAATAGTAGATACGATTCGTTTTTAGATTCCAATCCCAAATTCCATCGTTGGTTCCATTTGCCGCAAGGGAGAACCGGGCTTCACTATCACGTAAGGCTTCTTCGGTGTGCTTGCGGGTAAGCTGAGTATTCATTCGCGCTAAAGCCACGGCAAAATCAATGGGCTTGACAATATAATCATTAGCACCAAGTTCCAAAGCTTCTACGATGCGTGTGCTGTCGGATTCAGCAGTCACCATGATCACCGGAAGATCGCTGGAGGAATGGGTCTTGCGAAGCAATTGCAACACCTGTGCCCCGCTAAGGTTAGGCATCATGTGATCAAGCAGGACCAGATCAAAAGCACCATCCCGAATGGCAGTTAGAGCCTGAAGACCGTCTTCTGCGCAAGTGACGTCAAAACCTTTGCGCAATAGCCGGCGTTCAAGCAATTCGCGGTTGGCTTCCTCGTCATCCACTACAAGAATATGGGAACGCTTTTCAGCCATTGCCATCCAAACTCAAACAAGAATCGCCGGAGGTACCTTTCAACAGCAACGAATTGTCGACTTCAACCCGGATGATTGTCATAAAAAAGACCGTCAAAGCTTAAACAGGCACACTGCGCCAAAGGCATCTATACTGAGTTCTAGACTGTGAGCTATTAATCGGCCATTTGGGGACAATTCATTAGTGAGAAGGTATTCTTTTTAGTAGTAAGGCGTTCGTTAGAGGGCCTCTAAGCAGTCGTACCACGGCAATCCTCAATTGGCTTTCCTTTAAAAACCCGCTAAGATTGGACTAAACCGCTGGTCTCAGGAAGGTCAAACATGACATTTTTTTCCAAAGCTATTAGATTCGTCGCAGCCCTGTCTCTGCTTGCGCTCACTGGTGTGGCCCAAACCTCAACGTCACAAATTTCCGGAACTGTTCGCGACGCATCTGGTTCCGTCGTCCCCGCCGCTGCTGTCACGCTTACTAACGAGGCTACCGGTGTTGTACAGCGTCAAAACTCTACAGCTGCAGGTGTCTATGTGTTCCCGGCCATTAACGTCGGCACTTACTCTGTTCGAGTGGAAGCAAAAGGCTTCAAGTCATTCACCAGGACCGGAAACATCGCGCAGGTAAACACTCCTGTGGCCGTGGATGTTGTGCTGGAAGTTGGTGCTGCGTCGGAAAGCGTATCCGTGGTTGCTTCTGCTGAGACGTTGCAAACTTCCAATGCCACCATTGGCAACGTCATTGAGCAGCGTGCCATCGTCAATCTGCCCTTGAATGGCCGCAATCCATTAAACCTTCTGATCTACGAACCTGGCGTGGTACAGAGATCGGGCAATACTGTGAACGTCAATGGTGCCCGGTCCTCAGCTGTGAATGTTACCATCGACGGCATTGAGGCCAATGAATCCACGAACCCGAATCCGACGAACAACATTTTCCGGTTGAATCCCGATAACGTGCAGGAATTCAAAGTGACCACTTCCAATCCCACTCCGGAAGAAGGCCGCAACTCCGGTGCCAACGTTTCCATAGCAACGCGCTCAGGCACGAATCAACTCCACGGTTCCGCCTTTGAGTTTTTCCGCAACACAGCATTGAACGCTCAGGAATTTTACGCCAACGCACAGGGCGCACCTAAGCCGCTTATTCAACTGAACCAATATGGGTTTGAAGTTGGCGGTCCCATTCGCAAGAACAAGACGTTCTTCTTTGGAAGCTGGCAAGGTCAGAAAGTGAATTTTGCTGACCCAGTGGACAAAGTTTTCGGCCCAGTGAATCTCTACACGCCCTCTGCACTGTCTGGGCTTTTCCGCTATTTTGTGGCGGATCCCCGGACGCCCCTCGTAGTCAATGGTCAGAGAATCACTCAGAACTCCTCCTTGTTAGTCGATTCCCGCAATGGCCAGCTTACTTCCGGTGTGCGGAACTGCGGTGCTGCCGGCGATACAAACTGCATTGCCACTTACAACATCTTCGCCAACGACCCGTCAAAGACCGGAATTGATTCCGCTGTGAAGTCTGTCCTTGGTGGCTATCCCGCGCCGAACTCCTATAACTCCGGCGATGGCTTGAACCTGGGGAACTATCAGTGGAACACGCCGGTGCGTGTGCGCGGTCCACAATATATGTTGCGTGTCGATCACACCATTAACGAAAAGCACAGCGCCTTTTTCCGCTGGTTGGGTGCGGAACAAAACAGTCTGAATGGTGACCCTGCCAATAGCCGCCCCGTAGTGATCCCCGGTTACCCCACGCGCGGTGAAGTGTTCCGTCCAGCCAACAACGCTGCACTCGGATTCCGCAGTGTTCTATCTCCCCGCTTAGTCAATGAACTTACTCTAGGCTTTTCGCGCTGGCAGTTTCTCTTTACTCAAGGCGAAGCCAACCCACTGTTCCCCAACACACCGCGTTTCACCTTTAATAACTCCACAGTGGATTACACTTCCAACCCGCGCACCTATCGCGCTGTGAATACTCCGCAGATTGTTGAGAACTTAAGTTACCTCAGCGGCAAGCATGTTATGCGATTCGGCCTGAACATTAGAATGTATCAGCACAACGACCAGCGCGGCGACGTCGGAGGAACCAGCCTCACCCCAGCTATTTCTCTTTCCGCGGTTGCCCGGCCAGCTACTGCCGCCTTCGGACTGCCCACTGTTGGAACCGCCACAACCGCCGGCATTTCCGCAAACGACTTGACCCGCTTGCAAGGAACGATCAACGACCTTTTGGGAATTCCATCCAGCCTGCGCCAAGTGTTCATGGGAGACCTGCGCAACGATACTTTTCTGCCCTTCCGTTCCGGGCCGGGCGTAACACTTTGGGCCCAAGGGCAGCGTTCCAAACAGTACAACGTCTTTGCTCAGGATGAATTCAAACTGCGCCCCAACTTTACGCTGAACTACGGCTTCCGTTGGGAACTGAACCCTCCGCCAACCGAAGCCGGCAACCGCGCCTTTGTCCCCAACAAAGCGATTGACGGAAGCCAAGGGCCGGTTACTTTCGTCAATAGCGACCGGTGGTTTCAGAACTTCAATGCCGGTGCCATTGCACCTCGCTTCGGCTTTACCTGGTCACCACGCAATTCCACCAAAACCGTCATTCGTTCAGGCTATGGAATCTCCTTCGACCCACTCAGCAGCTTCCAGGTAACGTCCGTCGCCGCCTCAGTACCTGGCCAAACATATAACTGTACCTCCTCCATTGCAAACACCGGAGTGGTTATCACCACCGCCGGTTGTCCAAGCGTGACTGATGTTCGCCTGGGCGCAGGATTCAAAAACGAATTAGCGGCACCAAATGTGAAGCCGTCCACCTTCCTTACACCTCCTCTTCAAATTCAAACCAATGCGCCAGCAGTCCGCGTGTTCGATCCACAAATGAAGCTACCCACCGTACATCAATGGAACCTGATGGTGCAGCGCGAATTACCAGGCGGCTATGTGGTTTCGGTGGGTTATGTTGGCCGTCGCGGCAGCCGGTTGTACCGTTCGTGGGATGCTAACCAGATTGACGCCAAACCCATTTTGCCTTCTTTCCTTGCGATGCAAAAGAACATTGCACTGGGCGGTGGATGCCGCGCTGATGGAACGCTCACCTCTGGTGCCGCATGCACTGGGGCCGTGGGCGTGCCTATTCTTCAGCAAGGAATTGTTAACCAGGCGTTCGTCAATTCAGCAACCACTTCCAGTGACCTCAGCCAGAATGGTGCCGGCAATTTCGCCGGACGTGTGGAACAAACCACGCTTGCCGCAAAACTCCGCCCAAACCAACAGTTCGCTCAGATTCTGGTTCTGGATAATGGTGGCGATTCCAACTACCATGCTGCGCAAATGACCTTCCGCAAGCGTTACGACGCGGCGGGGTTGTTGCTTGGTGGATCTTACTCGCTGAGTAAGTCAATCGACAATTTATCTATTGATCCAGTTGGCTCCACCGTCGGCGGTGGATTTACAACAACAAACTCCCGCACACCAGTGGATGGCCGCAACTATCAAAACGAACGCGCCCGCTCGGACTTCGATCAGCGCCACGTTGTGAATATGACCGGCATTTATGAACTGCCCTTTGGCAAGGGGAAGAAATTTCTCTCTTCCAACCATCGCGGCGTTAATGCGTTGATTGGTGGTTGGAGCCTCAACGGAATTTACACCTACCAATCCGGTGAGCCGTTTAGTGTTCGTTCCGGCGTGCTGACTGCTAATTTCAGTGCGCAATCGCGCGCTGCGTTGAAGCCCGGTGTCGCTTTGCCAGAAGCGAAATTGCAGAGCAAGCAAGGTGTTGTAGGACCGGTGTTCTTCGCCAATGCCGATGCCTTTACCAACCCCAACCCAGGCGATGTTGGTCTAGGCCGCAATATATTCCAAGGCCCTTCTTATTGGAACCTGGACGCAGGCATCACCAAGGGTTTCCAAATTACCGAACGCGTGAAAATGGTTTTCCGCACGGAGTTGTTCAACGCACTGAATCACCCCAATTTCCGCAATCCTCGCGATGCCAGTGTCGGCAGCAGCCCGGCCATCAACTCGAACGTATTCGCTCAAGCCTGCTGTGTATCGCTATCGACGGCAGGTTCGTCCACAACCAATGCCAATGGAGAGAGCTGGCGCGTGGTACAGTTGGCGCTGAAGTTAAATTTCTAGTGAATAACAATTCTGAACTCGGCCTGGTGCTGACACATGGCGCCGGCTCCAATGCCGACGCCCCTTTGCTGGTTGCCCTTGGAACAGCTTTTGAAAAAGCGGGCTATCGTGTAGTCCGCCATACGCTATATTTCCGCACCGTACGCGGGAAGGGTCCACCACATCCCAAGAACGCTATTTTGGATCAGGCGGGTTTATTGGAAGCGGTCCTGGAACTGCAACGCGATGGATGCCAAAAGGTGTACTTAGGCGGACATTCCTATGGTGGGCGGCAGGCAAGTATTGTAGCCAGCACTCATCCCGGATTGGCTGCGGGTTTGCTGTTGTTAAGTTATCCACTGCATCCGCCGGAAAAACCGGACCAATTGCGCACAGCCCATTTCCCAGCATTGCGAACTCCGTCCATATTTTTTCATGGTGCCAAAGACCCATTTGGAACAGAACAGGAAATGAAGGCCGCACTGGCGTTGATGCCGGCGCGTACGGAATTAGTGATGGTTCCTGGTGAAGGGCACGATTTGTCGAAGGCTAAAGCGGCATTCGCTGCAATCTGCCTGGAACGGTTCCAGAAGTTCACTGGGGCGCTTTAACTTCTTCTATGCCGGTCACTCAACCTGGACGTTAACCTTTTGCGCAGGAAACCCGGCGATCCGCGCAGTCACTGGTTCAACGGTACGCGTGAGTGTTGCGGCACTGTCATAAGCACCAGGACCGCCTGGCGGAGGCTGCACCCCGCCCAATCCCGTGACGAAGTACTGCACGACTGATCCCTTGACCACTTGATTGAGCACGCGGATATTACAGTACCGTTGCGCAGTGGGATCACTTGACGCGGAATCTGGAAGCCATTGGGTGAACCGAATTCAAAGGGCGTGCTTGACCCGTCCGGACGCGGAGGAAAGAGTCAACGAGATAGAGCACCTCAGTAGAGTCGATGGCGAAGTGCGCGATATTTCCAAGATTGAGTTCCAGAGGCTTTGCCGCGTCGTCAATCCTTTGGAGTTGCCCTCCGGAAGTGAAGTGAACTACACCCGTTGACGAAACTGCAACTTGAGTTATGGAAGCATCGGCGTGGCAAGAGCTGCCGCACCGGGGTGAATCATTCCCAGTTTTCCGTTTCCAGCCAATGTGCGTAGTTTTCCATCCGCTTCAATAGTGCGGATACGCCCGGTAGTATCAACGAAGTAAATTCGGTCGTTTGTGAGTTAAAACAAGTTTCAGCATGTTCCCCGAACGGGACTAACTAAGGGGCCAATTGCCTGCGCGTAGCGAAGTAACATCACGTTCTTAACCGAGATGCAATGAGAATTCACCGGTCCCAGGGAGTGTGCACAAACAAGAAGGGTACGGATTGCTCCGTACCCTTAATTTGCCACCAAATGTTGCAGCCAACTGGAACTAACTATCGGCCGCTAGCCCGCTGTTGTTTGCGAGCCTTGAAGCGGTTGAAGTTGCTGCCACCCTTAGGTGCATTGGCATAAAAAGCAGGTTTGGGGATTTCAATTACAGAAGCCCCGCCTTTTATTTCGCGGTCCAAAGTAATAGCCACTTCCTGACGAAGTAACTGGATTTTCAGCGTGCGTTCAATATTGCGGATATCGCCACGTTCGTTGCGCGTCCCGAAGGTCGAAGACATTCCACGAGCACCAGCGCGGCCCGTTCGGCCGACACGGTGAATGAAATCTTCGGGTACTTGGGGTAGATCGTAGTTCACAACGTGAGCAATTCCATCAACGTGGATGCCACGAGCGGCCACGTCAGTAGCCACCAGGACCCGATAGGCACCCTGCTGGAATCCCTTAAGAGCTTGATTCCGTTGGCTTTGCGTCCTGTCGCCGTGAATGGAAGTTGACTTCACTCCACCGACAGAAAGTTTTTTCGACAATTTGTCTGCGCCGTGTTTTGTTCGGGCGAAAACCAGGAAGGAGCCTTGCTCTTGATCTAATAAGTGATTCAAAAGGCTAAGCTTGCGGTCCTGATCGACTTCGTAAACATGAAGATCGATATTTTCCGCGGGTTTGGTGGCCGAACCGATTGCGATGCGCACCGGCTTGTTCAAATACTCATTAATAAGGTGCGCGACAGACGATTCGATGGTTGCGGAGAAGAAAAGCGTCTGGCGGCTGACAGGAATTAGCTCCATGACAAATTCAATTGTCGGCAAGAAGCCCATGTCCAACATACGATCCGCTTCGTCCAATACTAAGTAGTTAACGGCGGAAAGCTTTACCAATTTGCGCTTCAGGAAATCCTGTAAGCGGCCGGGAGTTGCAATGATCACTTGCGCACCCTTACGAATAGCTTGGAGTTGAACGTTTTCGCTCATTCCTCCCACTACTACGGCTCCACGGATTCCCGTTCCATTGGCCAATTTGGCGAATGTTTCGTGAATCTGGATAGCCAGTTCCCGAGTGGGACTTAAAATCACAGCGCTGACGCCTATCGGAATTGTCTTCGATGACAATGCTTGCAGCAGCGGAAGAACGAACGCGAGCGTCTTGCCCGTGCCGGTTTGCGCCGTTGCGACAACATCGTTGCCGGCTAGCGCTGGAGGAATGGATTGAGCTTGCACTGGAGTCGGTGTGACAAACCCGTGCTTCTTTAAGTTGGCCGCCAAAATAGGGGACAACGAGAGTTCTGAAAAGGTATTCATTAAATTTTTGGGGGAAGGAGAACCAGCGAGCCAAACTACGGAACAGGAGGGGTGCGGATTAAACTTCCAAGTACAACTGACTTGAGTATAGCGCACATTTCATGCCAATGGGAAACTAGTTCGCGAAGGCAGTAGTTTGGTTAAATTTGCATCACTTTTCAGGCAGTTCTTTCACTTCCTCGAATCACACCTATAGACAATAACCGAGGTCCACAAACTTTAAGCCTCATTTAATTAACGACCTAGATCTTTAATGCGCGAGAATCGCATCTTCGGCATCTAAAGTGCACTACGAATGCTAACGTACATGATTCCGAAACACTACAACTCCGCCACCTCCAGATTTGCAACCATTTCTATTCTTTCAATGCTGCTTATTCCAGCCATTGCTTTTTCTGCAACGGGGGTCATCGTCTATGAAAGCCGTGGCCTGGACACTCGCCGCACACAAACGGGCCACGCTGCTCTTGTGCTAACCCAAGTATGTGCCGACGGATTGACTTCCGTTCGCCCCTGTTTGTCCAGTGAACTCCCGGGGGTTGTGGTGACCCGTTACACTAATCTTGCTTGGGGAAGTCCAATTGAATTCATTGTGCTGCCTTTGCGGGACCATTTCTTGGGCACCGATGATCCTGATAAGTTGCCTCTGCTAACCACTGGACCGGTACTGCGCGAAATGCAAATGCAATATTGGCGCAACCATTGGAAGGATGCAATTCCTCCCATGGAAACTGACGAATATGAGCGTCATCGCAAAGAGCTGAATCATATGACGATGGTCAAAGCTTTGAAATATGTTGGGCAATTTGAATTTCTGATGAAACTGCTGGCACCCTCAAAGAAGTCTGAGCCAACCGCCCCCATAGCGCTGCGGGATCCTGTATCGGGAGTGTTAATCCGTGATGGCCGATGGCGCACCGCGTTAGGCGTCCAGCACGAACGGGACAGCTATGTTTTCCTCACTCCAACCGAAGACGAGCAGGAGCTTTCGCTGGTGGAGTTTCTGAAAGATGAACGTAAAGCGAGGTTCAACCTACTAGCTTCAAATTGCTCTGACTTTGTAGGCCATGCTTTTTCTTACATTTTTCGCGCAGAGAAATTTCATCGCAGACCACGCGCCCTGGCTTTCGGAGATTCCTTTATCTCTTCTCCAGTCAGCCTGGCGACGGACTTCGTTCGTTTCGCCAATGACCGTAAGATGCCACTGGCCGTTTATTTTGTCCCACAACTGGCTGGCTCGCGAGCAAAGAGCACAGGCTCACGCACAACGGTTGCAGGTTGTCTAAATCCTTCCTTTCGTCAAGGGTTAGTGGCATTTGGTATTAAGGCTTACTTGCTGCAAATGAATTTTCTGGTGCCCACGTTAGCCTTCGCAGCCGACCGATTGGCCTTCAATATCAACATCGACAAAGAAGCAACGGCACAAGCGCTCCCCGTTTCAGAGTTGCTTGGAGGCTCTCCCCAGCCTGAGTTCTTTCGCGTCCCTACACGTCTCCAACAGACGTCCTATTATGGGACCAAACAATGTTGGCAGAGCCGCCGGACGGAATTCAAGGTGATGGTGAATTTCTCGGTTGAGCGTGGTTTGATCCCCGCTGAATCCGTGAACAGATCGAATACATTTTTCTGGCCCGCAAATCTGGCGCAGGATTTGGAAAAGCGCGGCCTGCTGAATCCAGATCAAGTGTTGCAAATAAATCGGGGCTGGATCGCACAACTCTCAGCAGACGGACCCATTCCTGCAAGCGATTTGCCGTTGCTAACCCGCTACCTGATCCTGGCAATCAATTTCGACCTGCGTCAGGACGCGCTGGACCGGCGGTCGGCTCCAGAATTCGACAAAGATTGGTTGCTTCTAAACAGGGCATTGCGGCAAATTGGGTACAACGGGGTGCCTCCTCAACAACTACGTTCGGTTGAAGCGTGTAGCGCCGATGAAGTGCAAAGTACCAAAATGCTAGCGATGTCCGAACGACGCAAAGCCACCAGTCTTTCATCCGGTGTTAGCCGCGAATTTAAGGCGGCTTTCCGGGGAACGCTCCGGTAACCGCTCTAGAAAATATACTTAATGGCTAACTGCAATTGCCGTTCGCCACTCTTTGCGGTAACCTGACCGAACGCACCACTGATTGGGTTGGAATTAGCGCCGCCCCAGTTTGGATGGTTCAATACATTGAACATCTCAAACCGGAATTGCAGCTTCTGTTTTTCGGTCACAGCGAAGTTCTTCCGCAAGCCTAAATCCCAGTTGTAAAAGCCTGGATTGCGGAGGATGTTTCGCCGGAACGGCGCAAAGGTTCTTAAGTCCGGCCTTGCAAAAGCGTCTTTGTTGAACCACACAGCGAAGCTAGTAAACTCTGTTCGCGTAACTGCAGCTGGATCCCCGGTAACCTTCCAAAACTGAGTTCCAGACCCCGGACCAACACCCGCATAATCCACTCCCTCGCGAATGGAAATCAGTCCACTAGACTGCCATTGATTTTCACCCGATAACTCCCAGCCTCCAAGCATCGACCTGACCAATTTGTTGGTGCTCTTGTTGAAAAAAGGAAATTCATAAATGTAGTTGAGGATCAGTACATGCGGCCGGTCGTTGTCTGAAATGCCATAGTAGCCTTTGCCGTCGAAGGCATTGGGAAGCACTTCCGTCAAACTCGATGCATCGTCTTTGGTGCGTGACAATGTGTAAGCTACTCCAAATTGAATGCCCCTGGAAAAACGTCGCTCCACGCTCATGGCGTCAATGTTGTTCCAGCACCTTTGAACCCGTAGCTTGCAGTGCCTTCTGGTAATTCGTCACCGCAGCATCATACTCTCCCAGATAAACATGGGCCAAACCGATGCTGTTCCAACCAATGGCCTCAGACTTCTTGTCATTTGCGACACGACAAAGTTCAACTGCTTTGGCCCCCAGTTCTTAGGCTTTCTTATAGCTGCCTGCGTTCACTTGCTTATCGGATTCAGTGGCAATGGATTCGCAGGTCTGCGCCCCAAGCGTGAGCTCGAACAGGATAACAAGAACAAGCAGCATTCGTTACACTGCTTCAGAGATGCTGGTGAAGGGAAAGTCTTTGACTACCATTGAAGGAGCAATCATGCCCTGCCCTTCGCCACCACGCACGCGCATTGGCTTGCCCAAAGCAATGGCGTTTTGTAGCATTCGCACCGGGCTTTCGTTGAAACGAAAATTAACAACGGGGCCAGTTACTTTGCCATTTTCAATCAGGAATAAACCATCGCGAGTAAGTCCTGTAAGTTGCACTGTTTGTTGATTTACGGAGCGAATATACCAAAAACGTGTTACTAACAAGCCACGTTCCACGCTGGCGATTAGTTCTGAAAGGGACTTACTGCCGCCTTCCAACACTAAGTTGCCTGGAAAGGGAGTGGGCTCCTTGCCGGCACTGCGTGCGTAGTAGCGATCGTAGAAAAGCGACTTTATAACCCCTTTTTCCACCCACGTGGCACTGCCTGTGGGCATGCCTGTTCCACCGCCACCGCCGCGTCCACCACCGCCAAAACCTCCGCCGCCGCCCCATGGCAATACGGAATACAACTTGTTCTTAGGATCGGTAAGTAGAGTGATAAATTCCGGAAACAGCTTTTCGCCCAGTAATGTTCCGCCGCCTTTCTTACTCAAGAAACTGCGACCTTCTTCTGCAGCGCGTGCCTGCATGCTGAAGCCCATCAATTGCACCAGATCCCCAACGGCCGTCGGTTCCAAGACTACAGTGTACTTGCCGGGCTCCAGACGTTTCGGGTTCTTCCACTGCACACATTTTTCAATAGCCGACCTTCCGACTTTGGAACCGTCGATTTCCTCGATCCGAACAGCAGGCTGACCGGCCCATCCAGAACTGCTGCCATCAGCATTTCGGATGGTAGTGGATAGGTGCGCATCTGTTGTGCGCCCGTAACCAAAGTTACCTTTCTTGTTAGCAATAGCCGAAGTGGCGGCGGCGCGTTCAAAAAATCCAGCAGCAATCAAACCAGCCGATTTCGCACCTTCAATGATGGACCGCACGTGGGGAATCATAACCTGGTTACGCGCCGAAGCGGTTGATAGGGCGTAGTTCTCAATGTCTGGATACCTTTGTGGTTCAAGCGCTTCTTCGCGTTCTGGATTGGGTGGAGAAATACGGGCTAGCGTTTCGGTCTGCTTCACTGCCGCCTTCAGTGACGCATCGTCAAACTCATCGAGCGTAGTGCTGCCTGATTGTCCGTCCTTCACTGAAGTTATAGACATGGATTGCGAAACGGTGAAGCCCGAAGTGGTGATGCCATTCAGTGCGAAGCGAATTGAGGCACGTTCGGAACTGGAAATGCTGATGTCGCATTCCGGGAAGGTTGAAAAGGAGAGTACTTTTTCAGTGAGCTTTTGGGCTTGTTCTTTGGTGATCATAGCGGGGCTTCTCCTTAGTCAGTTTGAATCACATTAATCTGGCGGAACCGTGCTGGCGAGCAGCCATGACTTACTGAGTTACTCTGTGCCGGTTCACCTTTGCCGTCGTTCGTTGCACCCCACTGCTGCCAATAAGAGGGCCCTGCGATGGAGTCGCAAGCCTGCCAGAAATCTGTAGTGCGCGATTGATAGCCAACTTGCGAAACCATGCCGGCACGCTTGCCTTTTTTAATGGCCCAAAAAGCGTCGCCGCCAAATTGGAAGTTGTAGCGTTGCTGGTCAATGGAAAAACTGCCGTCGCCATCAATCAGGATGCCGTCTTCAATTCCACCAATCAGATCGTCCAAAGTTGTAGTAGCTTTGCCCGGTTCCAGCCATACGTTGGGCATGCGTTGGAATGGCACGCTGGACCAGTTATCGGCAAAGCAGCAACCGCGCGACTCCTTTTCATTGATCAAATGCGCCTGATCACGAATGGTTTGGTAATGCTTGAAAATACCCTTTTCGATGATTGGGAACTTGGTCGCCTTCACACCATCGTCATCATATCCAACAGTGGCCAAGCCCCTTTCCGTGGTGCGATCACCCCAGACGTTCACGATATCGCTACCAATGCGGGCTTTGCCCAACTTGTCGGTGGTGAGAAAGCTGGTTCCAGCGTAGTTCGCTTCGTAACCTAAAGCGCGATCAAGTTCTGTTGAGTGACCCAGGCTTTCGTGGATAGTCAGCCATAAGTGGTTGGGTAACAGTACAAGATCTTTTTTGCCGGCAGTAACTGGTGGAGCAGTTAAATGTTCAATGACTTCCTCACGCACCCTGCCGGCATTTTCAATCAGGTTCATGATGGGCACAAACTCGTAACCAGCAGTAACAGGCGGTGGCACATAGCGGCGAGACTTGGAAAGCGCCTTTCCAACATCAACTGCGGTGGCGTTCACCTGAGCAGAAGTTTGAATGTTCAGTTGTTGAATGGAACTGCCTTCGGACGATGCGAAATACTTGTCTTCCGAACGGAAGCCAACGTTACAGCCAGCGGAGAAAATGCGCCGGTCTTTCTTGGCTGCTGCGGCAGCCGCACGGATCAGTTCCAGCTTCTCTTCAATGGAAACGCTGAAGGGATCCTTTTCATGTGGTGTCTGCCAGCGGTCGCGATAGGCTTTCACTGGGACCAGTTGAACAGGCCGCGACTTCAGTACAGAATTGGCTCGAGCTACGGCAACAGCTTCGCCGGTGATGCGTGCGATTTCGGCTTTGGTGACGATGGGCGATGCGGCAAAGCCCCACGAGCCTTCAGCAATGACGCGGACTCCGAACCCGAAGGAACCGCCATCGGAAATGTTTGGAACTTCGAGGGTCTTGCCGGTGCCACGTTCGGGGTTCAAGCGGACGGTGACAAATTGGCGGCGATAGCGAATGATGCGGATATCGCAGTAAGTGGCTTTCAGTTTTTTAGCTT
>JAYUSZ010000429.1:0-19161 GCA_043755435.1 Bryobacterales bacterium
TCGTCGAGTTTCGCCTTGCCTTCATCGGTAAGTACTTCCAATCCCCGCGCATCTTTTTTGAACAGGTCCGTACTCTCTAACCAAAGACGGTGTTTCTTAAATCCCTTTGCAAACGTTGGTTTCAAGTACTCAGGCGTGGTTAGAGAGCCAAGGTCATAAAAGCCTCGTTTCTTAAAGAAGCCCCGGAATAGGAAGTTATGCTTCAGCGCCTCCGTATTGTCGGAAAGATCCGACATTGCTTCGTGTGCATCTGATAAGGTCCGCTGTAGATTTTCACCTACGCCGCCTTCTCCCGAAGCCGATTGGAACTTGTCCACCGCATCTTTCACTTGCAGCGTTATCTGTTGTAGGTTCTTTACCGCCCTCTGCACTTCGGGAACAATATCGCTATCCTCAACTTTGCTTACAATCTTTTTGGCGCTGGCAGAAGTTTCGCGAATATTGTCTACGACGACCTCTGTTTTATCCACACTGCGCTTCACACTTTCGTACACTTCCTTGTCTTTGAAAAGCGCACCTACCGTACCTTCGCCAGCCTGAATGCCATCGATGATCTCATGCAGATTGGCGCTAATTTTGCTGGAAGAAGCCAGGATGCTTTTCACGTTCGGAGTCGCGTCTTTAATCAGGTGATTCGCTGACCTAGCTGTGCCTTCAATTTGGAACAACGTGGAGACCAACTGATCCTTGACCCCAGCCATAATCCCGTTAACTTGTTTCACCACGTCATTGATCTGGTCCATCAGATCGCCCCAATCAAAGGGTTCCTTCGATTGGATGCGCGAGTCAGCTTGGGCCAATTCCACATCTGGGGATCCAGCATCGATTTGCAGAAACTTGTTCCCAAGCAAGCCGTCGGTCTGTATCGTTACCACCGAATCCTGACGTACAATCGGATGGAGTTTTTCGACGATGCGAAAGTGGACACGAAATTTTCCTTCAGGACCCAGAGGAACCTCAATACGAGTTACGGTGCCGGCATCCATGCCAGCCACACGCACTTTCCCACCTTTTTGTATGCCTGTGATCTTTGAAAATTCTGCAAATACGTTAAAAGATTTTGTGAACAACTGATTGCTGTTGCCAATCAGAAATAGGCCAAGTCCAAACAGCAGAAGACAGCCGCCAACAAACATTCCTACGATGAGTTTTTTTATACCTTCCATTCCTATCCAGCCTGTTGAGACTTCAAAAAATCCCGAACCAATTGATGCTCGCTCTGCTCCAGTTCTTCCACGGTGCCCTGAGCCAGTAGTTTGCCTTCATCTAGAAATGCCATACGGTCTGCAATGCGGCGGGCGCTCGGCATATTGTGCGTCACCACAACTAACGTTGCGTGTTGATTTGTTTTGATCCCGATTAAGAGCTCATCGATTTCCGTCGATGTGATCGGATCAAGGCCAGCGCTCGGTTCATCAATCAATAGAATTGACGGCTCCATTGCCAGTGCCCTAGCGATTCCCGCACGTTTTCGCATGCCGCCAGACAGGTCTCCGGGCATACTGTCGTATTCCTTACCTAGGCCCACTTTTTCAAGGATGTTTTTCGCTTCATCTCGGATTTCGGTAACTGCCTTAGCAGTGTTCCGGCGTAGCGGAAACGCTACGTTTTCCCCCACTGTCATGGAATCGAATAGCGCAGCGCTTTGAAATAGAAACCCAATGTGTTTCCGCGTAGGCGCGAGTTCATCACTCTCGAACTTGGTGATGTCCTCATTGCAGACAATCACTGAGCCAGAATCTGCCTTAAGAATGCCGCAAATCAGTTTCAGAGTTACACTCTTGCCAGTGCCGCTTCGCCCCAAAAGAACGAATGCGGTCCCCTCGGCTACTGAGAAGGAAACATCTTTTAGTACCGATCGAGTTCCGAAAGATTTCGAGACGCTTTTTAACTCGATCATTGAGTTGGAATTATTGCCCATCATCCAGCCCCGGGGTAAATAAAGAAAATGAACTTCACTAAAATGACGTTGCAAACAATTAGAAAAATGGAAGAGAGCACCACACTCTGTGTTGCCGCACGACCCACACCTTCCGCACCGCCAGTGGCGTTATATCCAAGAAATGCCGATGTCGATCCAATGATCAATCCGAACACCATTGTTTTTAAAGTGGGCGGAATATAGTCGGAGAAATTCAAACTGCTAAATGCAGTATTGAAATAGAAGTTAAAGGCAGTTCCAGAAACAATCGTCTCAGCGAAGAAGCCCCCCATTAGTCCTGAAAAATTCATTAGGACTGTAAGTAACGGGAGCGCGACTATACAAGCCAAAACCCGAGTTACTACCAGATACTTAAATGAATTGACGGCAAGCGATTCAAGCGCGTCTATCTGCTCCGTCACACGCATGCCACCAAGTGCCGCTCCAATACCGGCGCCCACACGGCCAGATACTAGTAGCCCGGTAACTAGCGGACCGGTTTCCTTCACTAAAGCAAAGGCAAGTGCCGTCGGGATCATGGACTCTGCTCCAAATCTTTCCAGCGTGGATCTGGTATGCATTGAAAGGACGCTGCCCACCGCAAGGCCGGAAAGAATTATAAGTGGAGCGGATTGCCATCCGATTTCGAATATCTGTTTCAGTATTTCCGTAAATTCAAATGGCCGGCGGAAGGACTGTCGAATGACTTGGCCTGTAAATAAGCTAAGCCCTCCGAACCATTCAATCGACTCTTCCGCACTGGCCATCACTGTATTTAGCAAAGTAGGTTCTCGTCTAGCTCAGTACTTCGTGGAAGTGGCCTTTTGATCTTTTACCTGAACCGTATTTACTACTTGTTTGACATAAGGAACCGCGATAGCAACGCTCTCTGCAACTGAGCGTCGCGCTTGGGATTCCACCTCGCCCGAAAGCGTAACAACGGCATTCTTGACTTCGTGTTTCACGGAATCTTTGAGTTTTGCTGCGATTAGCGCCGCATCCACGTTCTTCTCAATACCCTTGTCAATATCTGTATTAATTGCCTTGGCTTCTTTTTCCACGCCTTCAGGAACCACGGCGATTTCCAATGCCACCACCTGTCCGGTGGCGATGGGTCTGGCAATCATTTCCGCCCGCGCCTTATCGGCTTCAGTTGCGACGTGCCCGCCAAGCGTGACTACTCCCTTTTCTCGATCCTGGCTCACCTTAACGTCTTTCAAACCCATCTGATCGAGCGACTTGCGCAAACTCTCTGTGACATCAACTGATTTGGTTGGGCTCGAAGTGCAGCCCAGAAGGGTAGCTGCCGCAATCAGGGCAACCGTAATTATTTGTCTGGAAAAAACTCTCATATTCAATCTCCTAAGTCGCGACTTCAAAAACCGTAAAATGCAATCGTTCATTTGCTTATTGGCAAGGCTCAAGTCAATTGATCAAAAATGAACCACAGTGCAATAAGACCAGTCGGTATACCCAATACCCAAGCAAGCATGTATTTCATAAAGTTCTCCTTTGGCTCGTTTGCCTACGTATCTGCTGGCAGTTTGAAGGCCATTGTGGAAGTAAAGGCAGTTGGGTCGCGTTCACAGTTGAATAGTGGCATTTAGAAACGTGGACCGGTCATCCGACTGGCTGAATCTAAACCACTAGGTTTTCAACATCGTGACCACTCTAAGCCAATTGACCATATATGGTCATGAAGCCATTAAGGTTGCTGAGCAAGCCCGGCACGAACGATGTGTCCCCTTGGTCCTATTTGCGATGGAGACGTCTTCGGAAGATTTGTATTGGCGCGTGCAACCACGTCTGAAACCTTCATGCGATTGACAACCTCCACAAAGGGATCGGTCGACTTCGGCTACGAAGAACAGAAGTGAGCAGCGAAAGAATTCCTAAGAAGCCACTCGCTATGATGTAGTTTGCGTTTTGACAAGCTAGATTTGGCTGTGTTAGATGATTTGGCGGCAAGTCGTTTTTGCGTTCAGAGAGACACCGAGCTTGAGGACGTCGCCAATCCCAAAGTTTCATTTCATTGAAGTCTACTCAGGAAGCTTGAATACTGATCCACGATAAGGCTCAAGAACTCGATCTGGCTCGTGTCAATGTCCTTATCTTTTCCTAGATGCAATTGTTGCAAGTCGCTCATCGGCAAAACTACCAAGGAGGATGTCCATGTCGACTTCTGCCCTATTCTCAAACCGGAATTGGAGGCTTGATTAGTTCATGGTTGTTCGCATGAACGGTCATGTTGTGCCCCGTCAAACGTGCCTGAGTGAGTCTTAAGGAAAGACCCAATCACTTTCCCGCTCTTCCGTTTATACCGCACCGGTGCTCGCCGTCAAGACTCCGCTTGCGCCGGGCTTGACGCCCGATCTTGACTGCTCCGCGCCAGCGCAGTGCCGCTTCCACGAGCGGGAGTTGCTTCAAGGCTCTCGCCCCAAGGAGCCATTAAGTGACTAATCGTGACCAACTTATTCTGGACCACATGCCTCAGGTCCGCCTCATTGCAGCGGGAGTCCACCGGCGCTGCCCACACTGCGTCGAATTGGATGATCTGATGTCCGCAGGAACCATCGGCCTTATCCAGGCCATCGACCGTTTCGACCCCGACCGCGGCTTCAAGATCAAAACTCTGGCGGAGCACCGCATCCGTGGAGCAATCCTCGATTACCTCCGCAAAATCGATCCGCTTCCCAGAGCCGTTCGGCATTTCGCACGAGAACGCCATGCCGTAATCCTTCGATACAAAGGAACGTTGGGTCGAACGCCGGATGACGCGGAACTCGCCCAAGAGCTTGATCTCCCCATTGACCGGTACCGCCGTTTGTATTCGACTTTTCGCGCTTCCCAGACCGTCAGCTTGGAAACCGTGCGCGACTGTTGAGGTATCCGGGCGGTGTGAATTTGGCTGTTGCCGTTGATGCCTGTTTGCACCGCTTTTTCATTAATTGATTGTTTCGCTTCTGACCCGATTTCTCTCGGGCACTGCCTCGCTTGACGCCCCCAGTTCGGGGGCTAGCCGCGCCCGGCTCTCGTCTCCGTTCTGCTTTGCCGGCTCCCCCAGTCAGATTCTGCCCTGCGGGTTCATTCGCTTGCGCTCTCCAGAATCAGCCCGGTCCCCCCAACAATGCACTCCACCTCCTTTGGGAGCAGCTTCGCTTCGGCTTTTCGTGCCCCGAGTGAAACGGGCAGAAGGAGAACAAATCATGTATTCGAATCGCGTAAATCTAACAGGCTTCATAGGCCAAGACGCCGAAGTCAAAAACACCCGGAACAAGGCCTCATACACAGTCTTGTCACTGGCAACCAAGCGTTCCTGGAAAGACAAGGAAGGCGCATGGCAGTCCGAAACAAACTGGCACAAATGCGTTTCATGGGGAAAGTTGGGCGAATTCGCGGCATCGCTCGTCAAGGGCACCCACGTTCAAATCGAAGGCGAACTACGGCATCGCGGGTTCGTGACGAAGAACGGCAAGTCCGAGGAAGTACGCAGATCGATCACGGAGGTTCGTGTGACTTCCATCGTGAAGCTGGATCGCCGCCAGAAGTCTGGAGAAGAAGCCGAAGCAGCGGCGGGGGCGGCCTAAGGGCCGCTTCCTCCAAAAGGAATAGAGGTGAACTATGAACACAGAACAAGCCAAACAACTCAGCGAAGATGCGCTCGACCGCTTGATGGCGGCGATTGAAGCCGGACAGAGCGATGTGCTCAAAAACTATCTGGCAGTGATGTCACGATTCCATAAATACTCTTGGGGCAACTGCCTCATGATTTACACTCAGTGTCCGAACGCGACACACGTAGCGGGATTCCACACTTGGCTCAAATTGGGCCGGGCCGTCCGCAAAGGGGAAAAGGGAATCGTAATTCTCGCGCCAATGGTGGGCCGTGCCAAATCCACGGACGAACTATCTGAAGATCGAGAGACTCGACTTTTCGGATTCCGCGCCGCGCACGTATGGGACTACTTCCAGACAGAAGGGAATCCTCTGCCAGAGTTCGCAAGCGTAAAAGGGGACCCTGGTGACTTGGTCGATAAACTCAAAAATTTCGTTAGCAGTCACGGAATCGTGCTCGAATATTCTGATCGGATCAGGCCCGCGCATGGCATGTCCGAAGGCGGAAAAATCACTATAGTACCGGATCTCTCTCCAGCCGAACATCTGTCAGTTTTGATCCACGAAGTGGCCCACGAATTGTTACACCAAGGGGATAGGCGAGCGTCCACAACGCATCGTGTCCGCGAAACGGAAGCCGAAGCCGTTGCGTTCGTTGTCTGCAATGCGGTCGGGCTTGACACCAATTCCGCCAGCAGTGATTACATCCAATTGCATTCGGGCGACAAGGCCACGCTGGCCGAGTCGTTGACGTTCATTCAGAAAACGGCGGCTGAGATCTTGACCGCCATATCGAAGGGTAACCCATAACTCAATTGGCAATGGTTGGGCTTTTCCAATCATTGCCTTTGTCCCTGAATATCGTGCGGGTCTTGAGTGCGAAATCGATGGCGAATAGGCCTTTGTCAAGCTATACTTAAGGCGGCGATTACAGGAGGCAATATGGTCAGAACCGTCAGTTTGCATACCGATATTCCGGATAGTCGTGAACTCCACATCACGCTCCCTGCGGATGTACCTGCGGGTCCAGCCGATCTGGTTATCGTCGTGTCCGCCCAGGTCACATCCCGCGCAAAAACATTCGGGGATTTCTTAGACTCGGAATTTGTTGGCATGTGGAAAGATCGAACGGACATTGCTGACAGTGCCGCCTTCGCACGTCATCTCCGCGATGAAGCATGGAGACGGTCGGCGTAAATGACGCTTGTTGATACAGACGTCTGGATTGATTGTCTGCGGAGTATCCCGGCTGCCATGGCCTGGATGCGAGAGAATCGTTCTGAGGAGTGCACTGTTCCTTCAATCGTGGCCATGGAACTGGTCGCTGGTTGCCAGAACCAAGCCGAACTCGTCAAAACTCAAAAATTTCTCTCGACATTTGAGATTCTGTGGCCCGAACCTACCGAAGCTGTGCTTGCTCTCGACCTCCTGGCGAATTACAAATTGTCTTTCGGAATCGGGATCCCCGATTGCATAATTGCCGCGATGGCATTGACAAGGCGACTTCCCCTCTATTCCTTCAACGTCAAGCACTTCCAATGCATCCCTGGCCTGGTTCTCAAACAGCCCTATTCAAGAGGGTAGATTAGACCCGCCGCGGAGCCTCAATACCGGCTTCACAGCGAATCCTTTGATTTAGAAGTGCTGTGCCTTATTTCTAAATCCAGTCAAAGATGGACGAAACATGAACTTCATGACAATGCTGGTCAAGCTTGATACCGGTGCAAAATGGATCTCTCAACGAAGAAGCCTGATTTCCCGGGTCATAAGCATTGGCATCAAGTCAGGCGGGGGGATCTCCTCAATCCTTAAGGTTAGATACTGGCCCCCGCAATTAACCCTAGGGAAGAGAGGACCTGTGTCCTCTTGACCTAGGGTTTTTTGCGGGATTTTCCAAAGCCAGATTTTTGCGGTAGGTTCACTGGCTGAATGGTCAACTGTCACTTGGCGGACGAACCCGCGTAAGAATTCCTTGCGTTCTTCAATAGCAGTTGTTTCATTCCATAGCTTGTCGAAGTTTGCGAAGCGTCCCATGATCTTTTCGGTCAGCACTTCAGCGCCAATTCGTTGATTGGATCGTCCTTCCATTCTGGAAAGCTCCTCGCCTACCTTGCGTTTTTCTTCTTCCAAATCGCCGAGCGCACGATTCAGCGTTGCCGAAAATCCGCCATTCTTCACCGCCGCTACCATATTGGCCAGCTGTCGATCGATCTCGCCCAAACGAGCCTTCAGCATCTTGATCTGTTCGTCGGCACCGTGTCCGAATTCCTGTCGAAGCATTGTCTCCAAAGTTTGGCGAACCATGTCGGCGATGTTTGGCTCGCGGATTTGATCTCGAACAGCCTGAACAACAGCTTCCTCCAGTTGGCTTGCCTCCACATGAAAACTCTTGCATACACCTTTGCTGAGCCGATGGTAGCCAGAACAGGTATAGGTCAAGTATCTGTAGCCTTTTCCGGCCTTCGGATAGCCCATTAGCCGGTAACCGCAGTTTGAGCAAAATGTAATTCCGGTTAGCAAATAGGGCCGTTGGAAGGTTCTTCCAATAGTCACCGTCCGCCGTTGAATCATGGCTTGCACCTGTTCGAACTGTTCTTTGCTGATGATTGGAGGATGGGCTTCCTCTTTCACTACCCACGAACCTTGTGCATTGGCCAGCATTCGTTCTCCACGCCGGTAAGCCTTGTAAGAACTGCGGTTGTAGATTCGTTCGCCTATGTACGCCCGGTTTCGGATCATATACCGGATTTGCAACTTCGACCAGTAGGGCCCCCGAGGGGCTGGCACTTTGTTTTCGTTCAGTGATTCGGCGATACTCCGCAATCCCTCACGGCGTTCATAGGCATCAAAAATGGATCGGATCACGGGAGATTCCGAAGGCGATGGTGTCCAGATCACCCTGTGCATCTTGTTGCTCTTCCAATCACCGGTTCTGGCCATCACGCGAACAGCGGTTCCCGCAGAATCAATCTCTAGCCGGTTGTATCCGTAGGGTGCTTTGCCGCCAGGACTGTGGCCGAGGGCCGCATGCGATTTGGCTCCTCGTAATGTCGTTTCTGAAAGCTTGCGGGAGTATTCGTGGGCTTCGCTGTGCTTCACCACCTTGGTAAGAATGTCACCGAGTGAACCATCGTTCTTGAAATCGTCACGAATGTAAATGACGTTGATTCCCTGCCGTCTGAAGTGCGTCTCCCAGTAGAGCTTCATTTGAGGGTCAAGCCGACCAAAGCGGCTTACGTCGTAGACAACCAAGTAGGAAATTCCATGCGCGCCGTTTTCAGCTAAGCGCACCATTTCCTTGAAGGATGGATCATGGTCAATTGTTAGGCCGGAACCCCAGCCCTTGATCGGCTCGAACTCACGAACAATTTCCCAACCACGGCTAGCGGCAAATTCTCTGCATTCGCGTCGCTGGTCAGCAATGGACAGTTCCTGTCGGTCGGTGGACCGCCGATAGAAAGCCCAAGCTTTCATTGGTATCGAGGAAGTGTATTAATGGCGTTCATAGCAAGAAATCCTAGCATTCGAAACGAGGCGTTCATAGCACGAACTGGCTACGGTTTTCCTGCTTTCTGGATTTCGTCAGCAATCAGCCAACGGCACAAGTGCCGGACTGCCTGAATAAGATTGTCGGATGGTGCCTCTGTTTCCTCGACAATTACAGAAACTCGAATGCCTATTTCTTTTTTCTCGCCGTTCTTAGGGTCAGTACTGATCTGGGTCTCCATACCAATAGAGAGTAGGTTGGCGGAAAAAGTGCACCACCATCCTTGATCCTACCCCCTCATTCTCGGTAGAGTTTCAAAGCGTGTTTATAAACAAAGTACACGTACGCTGAACATCGGGTTGCCATCGGCATTTTTCAAACTAACGTCATGGTTGGCGCGTGGGGTCGCGTCCAATGGGACGACTCGCCAAAGGACCGTTTCCGCCGGAATTGTGGGATTGGGCGATGAGCCAAATTCCCAGGATCGCTGCGAAGTGTGAACGCTCATTTCGGCAAGATCTCGAAGCGCACCTCGCCATCAAGCTCTTGCAGATAAGTCGCAATCTAAATCTACGCGCGGATGATTGGAAGAAGTATGTCTACGTCAGCCTCACGAATCATGCGATTTCCCTAGCGAAAGTTTGGCTGAAGAGGCGCTCGCGGGAAACGGCGTTTGATGCCTACCCCGAAATACCCGCCCAAGACGAAGGTCATTCCGCAGACCTGGAGCGGGTTCTCGAACTAGTAGAGATTCGCCGCTTCATACCCGCTTGTTGCTTTGAGTATTTACAACAACTTGATGCTTGCGGCGGCAACGTCTCGCTTCTTGCACGCAAGCGCGGCAAGCACCGAAACACAATCCACCGCCACCTGAACAAGATCCGGCAAGGCAAGTGTCCATGTGAAATCGAAAGTGGCACAAGGAGTTTACTTCGCCTGGCTCAGTCACCGTCCGCATCGAGGCGGCAAGCTCGAAGAGCAATGGTTGTGCTTGCTTTGCTGAAAGGCCAATCGTACTTGGAGACTATTTCGGCGCTGCATGTTTCGTCAGCGATCATTGCCCGCTGGGTACCGCGTTTTCGTCGCCAAGGGATCCAAGGAATCAAGGCGAATTACCATGGCAGGAAACCCTCCCAGGGCCGGGTTCACCTAGTGGATTGGCTACGGGCGCCTGGCAATTCTTCTGGACTGTCGGTACGCGAACTTGCGCGAACTTTCGGCATCTGCAAATCGACTGTCCAACTCGTCCTTAAACAAGAGCTGGTGCACCTTATCAACAAAAAGACTCTCTAAAGTTGAAGCCATGCGAATATCCGAACCATTCACACCAGTCCCGAACGCCATCCTGGATGCGCTCATTTGTTCGAGGCGGACCGGGAGTCAATGGCAAATTGTGGCTTGGGTCATTCGCAATACCTTTGGCTGGAATCGGGAATCAGTGGCATTCACTTGGTATCGAATCGCAAAGGAGGCCAGTATGGACAAGAGCACCGTACTGCGTGCGGCACGGAAGTTGAGCAAGGCTCAGGTTTTGATTGTTGAAAAAGGAACCATTCGGATCCAGCCGCGCTGGGTGGCGGGTCAGAAACCGGTGCATGGACGCACCGGTGCAACTGTGCACCCAAAGCGTTGCACCAGTGCACCGCTTTTCCGACGAGCTAAAGACAGTAGTAAAGAAAGATATAAATATATAGCGAGCCGGCATTCGGCTGGTGCCGCCCAGCCTGTGCCAGGGAAATATGAGGCGATTTCCCGTGGCTGAATTTTGCAACCAATGCAAAGCCGACGTTCCTACCGAATGGGTCCCAGCCGTATTCTGCGGAACAAGGGCGCTTCCAGGAACTGGAATCCGCCGTTCTCAGCTTCTCTCCGGGCTTTGCCCCAATTGTTACGCTTTCAGGCAAGCGGGAATCATCGAAGCCCGTAAGCAAACAGAGAGTCACCTGAAGGCCGTATCCATATTGGGAGGCGAGAAACCCTTGCGAGAATTTCGCTTCGAGAATTTCGAGGTTACACCTCAAAACCGCGAGGCCTTCCTACGGGCAAAGTCCTTCAATGAAGATCGGGAGAACTTGTACCTATGGGGTCCCTGCGGCGTTGGGAAGACTCACTTGGCTATGGCTATAGCTGCACAGAAAATTGCAATTGGCAGGTACGTATGCGTCCACAAGCCGCCGCAACTCTTGCGTCGAGTTAGGCGAATGGATCCGGACGACGAACAGCGGGCCATTGACCGGATCATTCGCGCCGATGTGTTCATCCTGGACGACCTAGGGATCGGGAATGAGACGGCTTACGCGAGGCAAAGTTTTCAAGAGATATTAGACGGCCGCGATTTCGCCTATCGGGCCGGACTTGTGGTCACCAGTAAGTACTCCTTGGACAATTTGGCCCGGAAACTGGAGGACGACACTATCCCGTCAAGACTCGCGGGACTCTGTTCTGTGATTAAGGTTGAAGGGCCTGACAGGCGGTCCAGCAAGAAGATTTAAGTTTTTCTCAAGAAAGTCGGGCCATGGTGTAACTTTAGCCAAATATTTGTCATCTTTTATTTTACATTTAACAAGAGCGACGTGAGCTTATAAGTTATTACTTTGCAATGAGTTGTAGATTCTGGCGACAGTGTTTGTAATAAACTGAGACAAAATAACGAGGGGTCCAAAGTTACATATGTCACCGTCTTTGCCAATTAATGCTCATCAAAAAGGAGATTCAATGAGTACCGCTACTGAAAATACCATAGGAGGTCTTGCCAAGATGGTGAGGGCCACTCCTAATTCCGACCGCCAGATTTTGTGGGGTGAGTTTTATTTGCTTGTTCGTCTTTGGCTGATCGCTTTTCTTAAATCCAAAGGCGTGCCAACGGATGATTGCGAAGACGCGGTCCATGATGTTTTTATCAAGATCATGACCTCGATGGATAGAGTCATTGAACTCGATGCTTTGAAGATGTACATGATTCGCATCGGACAAACGGTTGCATCTCGCTACCGTCGACCATTTCATCTTGGGCTTGATGAAGCTAGGCAAATCGCTGCAGCCGACGACACTTGGAATTTCGAGCTCGCAGAAGCGCTCAAGCACCTGCCCGTCCACTACCAGGAAGTGTTGAAGGCGCTTTACACTCTCGGCCAAAGCCGCGAGGAAGCGGCGGCATCCCTCGACTGTAGTCCGAACCATGTCCACAAAATTCAACAGAAGGCTCTCAGCCGCATCCGTCGTGAACTCTGCCCACAATTGATCGCCAACGTGTTTTTCATCGACCATGCGCAGAAGAAGTACACGGCCAAAGAAGTACTTCCCACCGGCGACTACCAAATTGGAATCACCGTTAGCAACAACAGGGATGTTGACATGCGCGTCGATACAGAAATCACCGTTGATGCCAATTGTCACGTAATCGGATTTCATATTGCTGCGACAAAGAAACTGGATTTCATCATCAGCGGAAAATGGGTCTGTGCTCAAGGAGAGCACGGCCTCAAAGTAAAGACGAAGGTCAATGGGTCGGCATCGCCCATGACACAAACACTGAAGGTAATGGCGGCATAAAGCCCGCCCTTGGAGGAATTCTACAGTGTTTTTGGCGGAGCCTTCTTGTATAGGGTCTGTCTACTCACACCCAGGCTATCTGCCACTTGCTCCTGCGTCTGGAAACGTCGACTGGCTTCCTGGCGCAGGAAATTCCATAGCTGCTGGGCGTGATGGCGATACTTAAGGTCATGTGTATCTCGACTAATGTGAAAATCCAAGTTCAGGCGATCCATCGCTAGCCCCACACGCTTGGCTAGAGTCAGGACCGTTTGGTTTTCCACTCTTGGCTCTATTTTTTGCCATTGCCCAAAATGATCTTCCGCTAACCTCAGTTCATTCTGCCTTAGGTGAGTTTCGGCAAGATGTAGATGGCAGACTCCCTCAGTCTGAGGATTCTCCTTGACCAAGCTCAGCGCCATATCAAAATCGGCGATCGCCTTATTTATATGTCCTTGTTCAAAACGAACTTCGCCCCTGGCGATGAGCGCGTCGATTTGGCAACGTAGTTGGCCTGCGTGTTCCGCCAGCAGCATCGATTTTGATGCCGTGTCGTCGGCTAGTTCAAGTTTCTTCAATTTGCGCTGAATCCGGCTCTCGACCAAAAGACCGTTGCATTGCCAACGCTGATCGGAAGTCTTCAGCGCCAACATCTTGAGTTCGGATACATATTTTTGCGATTCTTCCACACATCCGGCGTAAAGATGCGCAAGGGCAAGCTGATAAGCTACGTGTCCGCGATAGGGCTCGTGTCCAAATTCGCTGTGGGCAGAACCGGGCCTGAAAGTCTCATAGGGGAATTGCAGAGTTTCGATGACTTCATCCAATTTCGACTTGTCCTCACCTGCCATTGTGCGAAGAACACTTCCGAAGAGCAGATCAATGTAAGCCTTGTTCACCCAATCGTTAGTTGAAAAAAGAAGGTTCCGCGCGGCTCGGAAATAAGGCAGGGCTTGTTGCTGTCGTCCGCGAGCCGACGAGATGAACCCCAAACCAAGAGCCAAGGCAAGCGCGGTTCTCCTGGCCGCCCTTCGTTCTTCCACGGCCATTTGTTCTGCGGCAACTTTCGGATCGGAGTTCTGATTTTTCTTGCACCATTCCAACCGCTTGTGCGCGAATTCCAAACTGGCAGTGAATGCAAGACACGCTTTGCCGTATTCCAACTGCTGCCGGTACACTTGGCCGCAGCAGTATTCGAGTTCGGATCTCGTTGAATGACATGGGTCATCATCAGAAATTACGAGGACTGGGAGTCTTGACCGGCAAAGGTCGAACATTCTTTCGGCTGCTCCGTAATCATTGCTGCGGTATTGGGCCAGGCCGAAATGCATTAAGAGCGTAATTTTCTCCTTTACGATGCGCCGCTCATGGCCGTCGGATGACCGGGTCCATTTTCTGATTTGCTCGTTGATTTGGCCGCCCGGTCTGGAAAGCAAGTCGAAGGCCTCAGAGTATCGCCCGTAGTAACTGAGGATCTCGAAGATCGTGTTGATCGCTTTCAGGTGAGGCAGTTGCCCTTCATCCGACAAAATTGGCAAAGCCGTTCTGAGGGCGTTAGCCTGAGTCAAAAGAGAACTGCCAAAGTCGCCGTTACGAACTCTTTTCCTCAGTAGACTTAACGCTTCCAAATGCGAGCCGACCGTTACCATTCCGCTAGCATCGCCTTCTTGAACAACAGGTTCCTGATTCATTGTAGGCCTCCAGAGATTTCCGGTAAGCCCAGTATGCCTGGATTCTATCCTCGTCGCAAAGGGGCCCAAAGCGTCCTCTCCGGGCTCTTTAACCCGTATGACACACACCCCTGTTACTCACTTGCTTCCGCGCTTCACGCGCTTGGCACGGCAAACTGCGGCACTAGCAATATTGGCATTTGCGGCAACATCAATGGCACATGCACAATCCCCATGGGAGCGCGCGGTGACCGTTCTTGCGGATACGTTCACAGGCCCTATCGCCAAGGGTCTTAGCTTGGTGGCGGTGGTTGTTGGCGGTTTAGGGTTCGCTTATGGCGAAGGCGACAGCAAGCGAATGCTTGCTGGGATTATTTTCGGTGTTGGCATGGCGCTTGGCGCGGCCCAATTCCTTGCCTGGCTCTTTCTCTAGCCATGCTCCAACCGAAACCCCATCCCGTCTACAAGTGCCTCAACAAGCCATTGACCATTCTTGGCGTTGAGCGGGGATTATTCTTCTTGTCTACGGGGATTGCGGCGGTTTCGTTCAATTTCTTCGGTAGTCTTCTCGGTGCTTTGTTTCTGTTTTTGGTGCTGTTTGCCTTTGCCAGTTGGGCGACGGCGTCTGACCCACAAATTCTACGCATACTACTGAATTCCTCGAAACACAGACGACAGTACGATCCGGCCAAAAGGACATGACAAATCTAAAACGCATTACGAAAAACTATCGCGAGGCCGGTGCGGTCAATGGCCTAGTGAACATCAGCACGGCTCTTGATGAAAAGTATTTTTCCACCAAGAGCGGCGGAATGTTCAGCATGGTGCAGTTAGGCGGGGTCGATTATGAAGGCCTCGACCCCGCCCAAATTGACATGCACTGCAGAATGTTTGAATCAGCGAGCCGATCATTCGACAGCTACCGGATTTACCAATACATGGTGAAGTCCGACTGTGGTCCAGTTTCCGGAACCCTGTATCCGGCCAAGCCGGTTCTCAACCAAGCGGTGCAAAGTCGATCAGCACAATTCAATTCGCGCAAGACCCTGATGGCGGACATCCAACTCTACATGGCCGTGGCCGAGGACCAACCCGCCAAACGATCCCGGTCGCTGATGGAGGCTCTATCGCTTCATGACAGGATGTCAAATGATTTTCGTGGGCAACGACAAGCTTGCGAAAAGCTCGAACAAAAACTAAATAGCTTTGCCGTCCAAATGTCGGGAAGCTTGAATCCGGTTGCAATGAACAAGCAAGAGCAATTTGCATTCTTCCGGCATATGCTCAATTTGGATCCACGGAAAACCGGTGTACGGCTGAAAGACGATTTGTTTGTGGACTTTCAGCTTTGCGGTTCGGCAATCGAGTGCCATCAAAGCCACCTTCGTGTCGGGGATCGCTTCGTGAAGATTCTGACGCTCAAGGATCCACCGCCTCACACCATCTCTAACATGTTACGGTCGTTGCTTGAAATTCCTGCGGAGTTCATCGTGGCAAGCGAATGGAAGCCGGAAGCCAATGATCATGTTCTGCGAGCCATAAACTCCAAACAACGGCATTTTCATAACAAGAAACATTCCCCGATGGCCGCTATCGGAGGCAATTCAACAAATAGTAGTGACTACCTTGTGGATGACTCATCCGTGGCGATGGTCCGGGCGTTTGGAGAGTGCCTTACCGAAATAGAAGTTCATGGAAACGTGTTTGGTACATTCTCAATGACCATCCTTTTGCATGACCTGGACTACGACCGGCTTCAACGATCGGTTGGGCAATGTCTCAAAGTGTTTGCGGCTTTTGATAGCCAACTCATCGAAGAAACCTATAACAGCCTGAACGCTTATCAGGCCTTGCTCCCAGGTGGTCATGCCTTCAATCACCGCCGCATCTGGCTATCAAACACCAACTATGCGGACCTGTCGTTTTTGTTTCGGCTGGACATTGGCGAAAAGTTTAACAAGCATCTGGGCGAGGAGCATCTCGCGTTACTTGAAACCAACCATGGATCACCTTATTTCTTCAACTTCCATTACGGCGATGTTGCCCATGCCCTCATGGTGGGTTCCTCGGGTTCCGGTAAGTCGTTCGCTCTAAACTTCTTCATCACGCACGCTCAGAAGTACGACCCTCAAGTCTTCATCTTTGAAATTGGCGGCAGCTATCGAACCATCACCTCCAAGTTCGGCGGCACGTACCTTCCACTCGCCGCGTCGAACTGGCGCTTTACTATTAATCCATTCCAATCGCCGCCAAAGCCCGAGAATTTGCAGTTCCTATTGCAACTGATCCTTGTACTTGCCAGTTCCAACGGTTATGCGCCCACAGCAGAAGATGAAAAGGACATCTTCAACCAAATTAAGAGCCTTTACGAAATTGCTCCGGCGCAAAGGAAGCTCTCAACACTAGTCAACATTCTTGGTCGAAGACTTCGAGTAGAACTTGAGAAATGGGTTCGGCCCGGCCCTTACGGCGAACTATTCGACAACGCCGAAGACACTCTGACGTTTTCAAAATTCCAAGCGTTTGATTTCGAGGGTCTGAAAGATTCGCCCATGCTCGAACCTTTCCTGTTCTCTGTACTACACCGTGCGAGCGCCACAATCCTAGACACAACATCCCCGAGGGCATTCAAAATGTTTGTGATGGATGAGGTTTGGCGGTTTGTCCAGAATCCAACGATCCGCGCCTACATTCTTGATGCGGTTCGCACTTGGCGCAAAAAGAATGCTTCCATAATTCTTGCGACACAATCCGTTGAAGATCTCAACCAATCGCAACTGCTTGGCGTCTTGGTTGAAAACTGTCCAACCAAACTCTTTTTGGCCAACCCTGGGATGGATCAGAACGTATACCGTTCAGTCTTCCATCTCACCGAAACGGAAGCCCAGCTCGTCGCAAATCTCACGCCAAAGCGCCAGTTGCTGCTCAAACGCCCGGACGTAACAAAAGTGCTCAATCTCGAAGTTAGCCCGGAGGAGCATCTTTTATATGCGACCTCCGCCAGCAGTCCCGAAAACCCGGAGTCACAAATGATGCCTCAAAACAACAACAAGGAGTAATTCATGAAACGAACGTTGCTCGCAATCATCCCGCTTAGTTTGATCGCCGCCGATCTGCCTGCCAAGCAGTCGGCCAAAGCTGTGCCCTTCAACGAAACCGCAATTGTCAGAAGTATTTCGCAAAGAGGCAGCGATCTGGTCGCGGTACGGGCCAAGGTCCGCATGTCAACCCTGATCGAGCTTCCCAAGAACGAAAAAATCCTCGACATCATTTGCGGTGACAAAGACATGTGGGTGGTGAACGCCATCGGCGAAAACATTGCCTCCGTGAAACCAGCCAAAGCCGGATCTCGAACAAACTTGCACTTGGTGGGAACAAGTGGCACCACCTATTCCTTTGTGCTGATGGAAGTCTCCGAGGACCCGCAAGCTCAGTCAGACGTCAAAATCATGATTGAGCCTAAGGATGAAGGGAGCCAACTCTCGACGCCTGCGACTCCATCACCAGCCAATGCGAAGTTCGTGTCCGTTAAGGAACTGGAAGTCGCCCGTCGCGAGACGGCACTTGCTTTGGAAGAAGCCAAGAAGACCAAAGAAGAAGCTCAAGCCAAAATTGATTCGGGCATTACCGCATTCGTCCACAATGTCCGTTTCCCCTATCGATATGTCGCCGGAAAAAGCCCGTTCAATATTCGTGCCATGTACCACGATTCGAAATTTACATACATCCAGGCAAGACCGGAGGAGGCGCCAGCACTTTATGAGGTCAAGGATAATCTGCCCAGCATGATCAATTGGGAATATCGAAACGGACTTTATGTGGTTCGCAAGGTTCTCGACCGGGGCTATTTTGCTATCGGCAAACAGAAACTGTCATTCGTAAGGCAGGACTAGGCATATGGATTTGAAACCACCACTTATCAAATGGATGGCAAAACTACCTCCAGGCGTCATGCCCCAAAACGCTCAGACGATCGTGATCGTGGTGCTTGCCGCCGTCATGTCAATCGTCATTGCATTCTCCGGCAGCCGCGGATCGGCCAAACCAGCGGAGAATATCCCGAAACGCCAGGAACCAGCGTTTGGGCCCGATGTTCCTAGGGTTGAGATCTACAAAAAGGAAATTGAAAATCTCCACAAAAAGCTTGAGGAAGAGCGGCGACGGGCAGGTTTGGAAACCGAAATGCCGCCGTCCATGTTGACCCGGAACTCATACGGGAGTGGTTCCTACGGCCAGAGCTACTCGCCAATTCCACAACCCGCGCCACGCAGCTGGATTGAAGAGGACCGCGAAAAACGGAACTATCTTTCTCTATATTCACCAACGGTTGTCTCAAGCCGCCGCGACCAAACCCCGTTTCCCTACGCTGGCCCGGATGAAAAAGAAGCTCGAAAAAGGACCGATGAGAAGAAGAAAGGAGACCTCGGTGATGCAGTGGGTCCAAAACACACACTCTTTGAAGGCACCATTATCGAAACAGTTCTGGCTAACCGGCTTGACGGGACCTTTTCTGGTCCGGTGAATTGTATGACCACCCAAGACATCTACTCACAAAACGGCAGACATGTTCTTATTCCAGCCGGATCCCGCGTTATTGGCGAGGCCAAGCATGTAGAGGGGCTTGGCCAAGTCCGTTTGGCCCTGGGTTACCATCGCCTTATCATGCCCGATGGCTACAGTGTCAGCCTCGATAAATTCAAAGGCCTAAATCAAGTCGGTGAAACGGGCTTGAGAGATCAAGTGAACAACCACTACTTGCAGGCCTTCGGCGCGTCCATCGCCATTGGCGCACTCGCCGGACTTGCTCAATCCAACACCAGAGCAACCGGCGATGTTTCGGGTATTGACGTCTACCGCCAAGGCGTCGCCACCAGCCTTTCGCAGTCGTCTCTGCGAATATTGGAGCGCTTCCTGAATGTGCTCCCAACCGTAACAAT
>JAYUSZ010000430.1:0-7242 GCA_043755435.1 Bryobacterales bacterium
AGAGGAATACGATGGCACGCTGTGGGCGCAACGCGATCTTCAACGCGACAAACGGATTGAGGGCAAACTCCAAAAGCAGGCGGCCCAGCGAGGATACAAACTGGTGCCCGTGGAGACCGCTGCCTAACCTAATTGATTCAACAACGCTGCAAACGAGGTTCCTCAGAAGGTTCCAGACGGCTAACAGCATCTTCGATGCCTACGGGCACGAGGTTGAAATTGACGTTCTCGGTATCGTGACTCAGTCAGTCGTCTACTTCTTCGCCGAGCCGTCAATCCGTAAGAATGTTCTGGGCCGCAGTGGATGGCTGGATCGCGTTCGCTTGGGCTTGGTCGATCACGACCGCGAACTCTACCTAGCCGCATACGACCACCATCCAGAGTGACTCACGATCAGATTGAAAATAAGACTATCTGTTTTTATCGTTCAACCAAGGCGACTAGCAATCGAAGCTGCGCAGGCTCTTCGTATAGAGCGCTTTGATCGCTGGCAGGGGCACTGGTGTTCAAATCTGGAAACAGTTTCTTGAAAGCAAAGTCTCTGCTTGCTCGGTTTGGTGTTTGATCCTGTAAAATTCACAATGCACGTATCGGCTTCGGTGACGAGTATACGAGTAAAGGGCGCAGTGCACCGTCTAAATCTTGTTCGCCTCCATCCAGGCTGTCCAGACCGCTGTCTAGCGGCACGCGTTGAGGCCGACATGCGCCACTTACTGAATACTTACATTCAGGCTGACCCGGCGGCTGATCTTGGCCAATTGGGCGAGATGTCGCTCACGGAGCTCATCATCGAGACCGGAATCCACGATGCCATTGCCAGGAAGCTGAACGAAAAGGGCAAGCTCTCAAAGAACGCCATCGCCGAAGGGATCATCAACAACGTCCGCAAAACCATCATCCGCGACCAACTGACTGACCCTCGATTCTATGATCAAATGTCAAAGCTGCTGGATGACCTCATCAGGCAAAGCCGGGCCGATACGGCAGCCTATGAAGAGTTTCTCCGAAGGGCTGAGGCGCTTGTAAGGCAACTGGCCGCAAAGGAACCCGGCCAGGGAGTGCCCGCTGTGCTGCACGGCAAGCGCCAGGCAACTGTGATCTACAACAATCTGCCACAAATTCTTACGGGCGACCGTACCAAGTCTGCGGAGGAACTGGCCAGCTTGGCACTGGAAATCGACATGGTGATGCGGGAGCGGGCCCCCGCAGGCTGGAAGGGCGATCAGGCGCGTGAGGCGCAGGTGCAGAATGCACTGTTTCCGCTGCTGGATCGCGACCGCGAGGCCACCCGCGCCCTGTTCGAACTCATCAAGAACCAACCGGGATACTGATGACAGAAACCATCCAACTTGGCGAAATTGCTGTTTCAGTAACCCGCAAGGACATAAAGAACACCCGCCAAACGGCCGCGTCACGCTGGTGGCCCCTAAGGGGACTCGCCCGGAGGTGGCCCGCACCTATGCAGTCTCCAAGCTCGGTTGGATTCGAGATCAGCAAGCCAAGCTTCGCGGGCAGGCCCGGGAAACACCTCGGGAGTTCATCGAGCGAGAGAGCCACTACCTCTGGGGCAGGCGATATTTGCTGTATGTCCGGGAAGAAGAGGCTAAACCTCCCGTTAAGCTCGATCACCGAAAGATCTTCCTAACCGTTAGGCCTGGAACAAACAAGCTGAAACGGGAGCAGGTTATGCATGACTGGCACAAATCTCTCTTGCACAATGCGCTACCCGGACTAATTCAGAAGTGGCAGCCGAGGTTAGGGGTTCAGGTGGCCGGTTATTTTCTCCAACGCATGAAAACCAAGTGGGGCAGTTGCAACCACCGTGCTGGGAATATCCGCTTGAATACCGAACTCGTGAAGAAGCCCAAAGATCTACTCGAGTATGTAGTGGTCCACGAGATGCTCCACCTGATCGCACCAACCCACAGCGAGCATTTTCTCACGCTGATGGCCAAGCATTACCCGGAATGGCGCGAAGCCAGAGCAGAGCTAAATGAACTTCCACTTGCTGCAGAGGTTTGGAACGGGCACAAGTAAGTCTGTAATTCCACTCTTTCAAAGTTCAGCGTCACAAGGCATTCAACTAGGATTCTAAAGCACTTAACTATAGTCACCTTCAACCCCTCTGCTATCCTGTACTCGACATGAGACCAGATAACAAACGCAAACTTACCTCGCGCCTCAACGCGCTTTAATCCACAGGCCCCAAGACCCCCGAAGGCAAACGCCGCTCTGCCTTCAACTCCGTCACCCACGCTGCCTACGTCCAGGAATTCATCCTCCATGGCGAAGAACTTCCCCATTTCCAACTCCTCATGGACGCACATGTGGACTCCTGGAAACCCACCAAGAAACCCACCAACCCAATTGAGGAAACTTTCGTATTCGAAATGGTCACCACCCTCTGGCGTCTCCGCCGTCAAGCCCCAGCCGAATCCAACTTGATGAAAATCCAAATGCAGCGCATGCTCCCTGTGGTCTCTACGCAGTTCGACTACATAAGTCCTAGCGCCCTCTACGCCCTCGCGGTGGCTGAACTCCAAGCCAATGGCGACGCCCTAAACCAAATCGCCCGTCAAGGCCGCCGCTTGCTAACTCAGTATGAAAAGCTAACCCAGCAGCTTCTCAACATGCGCCAATTGTTCCCACCCGTTACCCCTGAACCACCCAACCTCCAACCGCACCCTGACTTGGAACCACAAAACAACCCCGTTGAAGCGAACCTAACTGAGGACCAACTAACTGAAAACCAATCCACGGAAAATGAAGCGGTTGAAAAACCGTCTGTTGAAATTAAGCCTGTTGGAACAAAGCTAACTAATCGACAAAGGCCTGGGTCCGTTTTGTCGGCGAATACTAGAAGCTCCCTCTCTCTGCACCTCCCTCTGTCTCGCGAAACTCGAGTTCATATTCCGCAAAGTATCCTTTACGCCGCGCTTCCCCCCATCTCGCAGCCTGCCAAACCTGCCCCAACCAAGCCGACTGAAGCACCCACAAAAGTGTATAGCGCAGGGCACCCGTAACGTGACTTTCACCGTTACGATAACCAACACGCCCATTCCCTGGGTCAACCATGGGGTGGATATCAACTGAGTTTTCGATCCTCAATCGGTGATCCTGACCTGTTGACGGCAATCGATAACATGCAATATAATCAGCCTGACTAAGACGGAAGTTACATCCGTTTTGGTGAACACAGGGGAACTAGCTAATCATGAAACAACAAATGCGCCTCGCGCTCCTTGCACTGCCTTTTCTACTCTCGTTGGGGAATTCAACGGCCTACGCGCAGCTAACCACCGGCACCTTGTCGGCCAGCATTCGCGACGGCCAGTCGGGCGCAATCCCGGGTGCCGCTGTCAGTCTTCTTAGTGAAGGGCGCGGCACGCGACTTCCTAGTGTCATCACGTCGACCAGCGGCGACTTCGTGATCCCCAACATTCCCCCAGGAACATACACACTGGAAGTGAGCCTGAAGGGCTTTAAGACAATGAAGCGCCCAGACGTTGCGGTAAGCGCTGGCGACCAAAGCAGCCTTGGTGTGTTGACGCTTGAAGTAGGCGCCCTAACGGAAAGCATCACAGTGAGCGCGGAATCTGCCCAACTCCAAACTCAAAGTGCCGAACGATCTTTCTCCATCACCCCGTCCGCTGTGCAGAATCTGCCGATTGCCAACAGGAGTTTCACCGCCCTGGCTTCCCTTTCGCCAGGGGTTAGTGGAACCAGTCGAATCGGCGACCGCGCCTCCACCGGTGGCAGCAACAACAACATCATGATGGATGGAGTTTCGACAATGGATACCGGCAATAACGGGATCCTTTTGCAGATGAATGTCGAATCTATCGCCGAAGTTAAGATGCTGGTGTCGAATTATCAGGCCGAGTATGGCCGTTCCAGCGGCTTGCAGATCAGCGCTGTAACTAAGAGCGGCACGAATCAGTTGCACGGCTCGGCTTACATGGTAACGCGCCGCTCGAAGTGGAATGCCATCAGCCAGACGAACAAGTTGAACGGCGATCCCAAAGGCAGTTTCAATGATAAGGATCTTGGCTATTCGATCGGCGGACCAATTGGTCGGCCAGGCCGCCAGAACAAGCTATTCTTTTTCTATGCTCACGAATACTCGCCGCGCACCACCGGTGGGTCGGTTGTACGCTACAGGTTCCCCACAGCTCTTGAGCGCGCTGGCGACTTCTCACGGTCCACGGACAATAATGGCGTTCGTTTCCCTTATATCAAGGATCCGCTTCTGCCCGGAGCATGCTCGGCTGCCACTCAGGCTGGCTGTTTCCAGGACGGTGGGATCGTAGGGAAGATCCCGGCGAGCCGGCTCTACCAGACCGGCCAACAGATCCTCAATCTTTATCCAATGCCGAACGTTGACGTCCCAGGTGTTGGGTATAACTACGAGGGCATTCGGCCGAACCAATCGTTAAGGTCGCAGCAGCCAGTGCTTCGTCTGGACTATCAGCCTTGGGACAAGCTGCGCGGTTCTTTCAAGTTGAGCGGTTGGAAGCAGCAGAACCCCACAATTGTTGGCAACGTTCCAGGCTTCAACGATTCCACTCAGTATCATCCGTTCATCACACTGCTGGCCACTACCATCAACTACAGCATCAACCCAACCACCTTCATCGAAGGCACCTATGGCCGTTCGCAGAATGAACTGGCTGGCTGCGTGCTCGCGCAAGGTGGCACTGGCCCAACATTCTGTGAAAACGGCCTGCCGACCAGTGAGAAGGCCAACCTCGACAAAGCCGGACTCGGCGCCCTGCCGTCACTATTCCCGAACGCGGGCGTCATCAATCCGGAATACTACGCCTATAAAGCTTTCGAATCACTTAAGCCTTCCATCTGGGACGGCACTCGATTGCGATTGGTACCGGCTTTTAATTGGGGTGGCCGAATCGGCTCCGCGCCGCCGAACTTCCCGTTCCCTGGCTACTTGAACATCAATCGCACGCAGGATCTTTCCATCAGCCTGACGAAAATCACCGGTCGTCATACCTTGAAGACGGGCTTCTACAATACGCACAGCTTCAAGGCGCAGCAGCGGCAAGGCTGGGCCGGAACCATCAATTTCGGTAACGATGCGAACAATCCGCTTGATTCCGGCTTCGGCTTTGCCAACGCGGCGGTAGGCACTTTCTCCTCGTATAACCAGTTCTCCGGATACGTGGAAGGCAGTTTGGTCTACGACAACACGGAAGCATATGTGCAGGACAACTGGAAGGTGTCGAACCGGCTTACCATCGACTATGGCGTGCGCTTCGTGCGCCAGCAACCGCAGTATGACAAGTTCGGGCAGGCGTCTAACTTCCTGCCTGAAAAATGGACTGCGGGGCAAGCACCACTTCTCTATTTGCCGGGCTGCGTCGGCGCCTCACCTTGTACTGGCACCAACCGGCAGGCTAGTGATCCTCGTACCGGACAATTGCTCGGACCGACAAGCGTTGTCGCTATTGGAACGTTGGTTCCTGGCACAGGCAGTTCCACCAACGGACTCTTCCTGTCAGGAAAAGGCATCGCCAAGACCACCTACGAATGGCCCTTACTCCGTGCTGCACCACGCTTTGGTTTAGCCTGGGATGTTACCGGACGCCAGACGATTGTTCTTCGCGGAGGAGGCGGCCTTTTCTACGACCGGCCTTCCGGCAACTCCATTTTCGGACAGATTCAGAATCCGCCTACCATCCAAAATCTAACCTTGCGTTATGCCGGATTGCAATCGCTCAGCAGTGGCTTGAAGACGGAAGCTCCTCCATCGCTTTCGGTCTATCAATACCAGAGCGGACTCCCCGCCACTTGGCAGTGGAACACCGGCGTCCAGATCATGCTGCCGAAGTCTACGGTGCTCGACATGGCATATACCGGTGAGCGAGCTATGAACCTTGTCGAAAATGTCGACATCAACGCCGTCGATTTCGGTGCAGCTTTCTTGCCTGCTAACCAGGATCGAACCCAGACCAACCCCTTACCGGGTGCAGCCGTACTGCCGACTGACCAGCTGCGAGCCTTCCGCGGATTTAGTGGCATCTCGCAGGCGATACCGCGCGGATGGCTCACTGCCCACACAATGGAACTCTCTCTCACACGCCGCTTCTCACGTGGTTTGGCGTTCGGACTCAATGACACCATCTTGCTGGTCCAACGGGGTAGCACCGCCGCCCGCCTTCAACACAATGCCAATGGCACTTTCTCAGAACGCGCCGACCAAAAAGACCAGGACAAGCTGATCGGTAACTTCGTTCCGAATCGCCACTACTTCAAGGGCAATTTCGTGTGGGAGGTCCCCGGCACGAAACGGGGCAACTCCACGGGATCCAACTTGCTGAAGTTGGTGACGAACAATTGGCGCTTCTCCGGTGTTTGGACAGCCACTTCTGGCGGCGCTTACACCGTGGGTTACTCGTATCAAGGTGGAGGCGGCAATCAGAACATTACAGGTTCGCCGAACTACGGTGGACGCACTCGAATCCTCTCCGACCCGGGCTCCGGTTGTGGGAGCGACCTCTACCGGCAGTTCGACACCGCTGCCCTTACGGGACCCGCAGTGGGTAGCGTTGGGCTTGAGTCCAGTGCCGACTATCTGCGCGGTTGTTACTCCCAATCGCTCGACTTCGCCATCGCGCGCGAAGTACGGTTGGGCGAATCGCGACGGCTCCAGTTCCGGCTCGATATCTTCAATGCTCCGAATGAAGCCCGCATCACCGGACGAAACGCGAGCCTGGCGTTGGTGAGCCCCCTCGACCCGACCGTAACGAATCTTCCTTTCGACGCGAGTGGGACCCTAATTCCTTCGCGCTCGCAACCGAAGAACGCAGGCGTGGGCGTGGCCAACGGCTACCAAGGTCCCCGCACGCTGCAGGCGCAGATCCGCTTCGTTTTCTAAAGGAGCACGCGCAGTAAGATTTAACGGAAAGCAGATTGGGCGTAAGATGTCTTCATGACGCAAATTTTTGCCAACATGACGGATCTTCACCTTTCTGTTCTTGAGAAAATCATCCGGCCAGTTATAGTCTACTTCGCCATTGTGATTCTTCTGCGCGTGTTTGGAAAACGGCAGTTGGCCCAACTCAATCCATTTGATCTTACTGTCCTGCTGTGCCTGTCAAACACTCTGCAGAATGCAATTATTGGGGAGGATAACTCTGTTAGTGGAGGAATCATCGGCGCAGTTTCGTTATTAGCAGTGAACTACGCAGTGGTACGCTTCTTTTTTGGCCATCGCAATCTGGACCA
>JAYUSZ010000431.1:0-2898 GCA_043755435.1 Bryobacterales bacterium
TGGCATGCAGTGCTGCCAAAACATTAATCAGCGCTGTGCAAGGATCCGGGGCAAGCAGTCCACTGGTTGGCTCCGTAGTTGAAATCGAAGGAATTGTTACAGGCAGTTTCCAGCCAACCACGAAGCTCGGCGGCTTCTATCTGCAAGAGCTTGCCGCTAATAACGATGGCAACCCAGCTACTTCCGAAGGTATCTTCGTCGAGGATCTAGGTACCGGTCTGGCCGTGAACATTGGTGATAGCGTCCGCGTTCGTGGCACCGTAGCCGAAACGTTCAGTCAAACGGTGCTCAACTCCATTGCTGCGAAACTCCTTTGCTCAACAGGGAACTCCCTCACTCCTACCGACGTAACTTTCCCGCTGTCCAGCACTACTTTCCTGGAACAGTACGAAGGCATGCTGGTTCGCTTTCCACAGCAGCTCCGAGTGACCGATAACTACGATCTGGGCCGCTTCAACGAAATCAATTTGGCTTTCGTACCCAATTATGTTCCCGGTGTTACTTACACACGCCTCATGTCCGGAACGCAGGTTGCGCTGCCCGGAGCTGCGGCAAATGCGGTAACCGCATTGAATGCGCTTTCCAGCATCCTGCTTGACGATGGCAGCAATCAAACTTATAGCAACTTACTCCCCACTTCCACCTATCCATTGGATGGTGGTGGCCTAACAGCCGCGAATACCGTTCGCCTGGGCGATCGCATCAACGTGGATGCCTTGGGTAGTTATACACCGCTTGTTGGCGTGCTTGGGTTTGGCTTCAGTAAGTATCGCCTTCACCCGACAGCCCCCATCGCCTTCGGTCCTTCCGATAATCCTCGACCAACCGTCGCACCCGCCGTTGGTGGTAGAGTTCGCGCTGTTAGTGCGAATGTGTTGAACTATTTCACCACCTATACTTCCGTCAACTCGAATGCCCGTGGTGCCGATAACCAAGCTGAGTTTCTCCGCCAGCGTGACAAGGTGATTGCTGCAATCAAAGGGTTGGATGCACATGTGGTGGCAATCAGCGAATTGGAAAACCTTGCATCCCTTTCCATTCAGGACATGGTAAACGATGTGAATGGCCTGGGTAACAGCCTGAATGCTGGCAACCCCGGCAAATGGGCTTACATTGATACTGGAGTAGTTGGCACCGACGCCATTCGGGTAGCCTTCCTTTATCAGCCCGCAGTTGTCCAACCGGTTGGTCTGTTCAAGGTTCTTGATAGCGCCCTCGATCCTCGCGCACTTACTAACCGTAACCGCCCCGCTATTGCTCAAACCTTTCAATTACTAACTGGCCCCAAGCCAGCGCTGCAGCACTTTACTATTGTGGCGAACCATTTCAAATCGAAGGGCAGCGCTTGCACCAGTGCTCCAGCCGATCCTGATTTGCTCGATGGCCAGGATAACTGCAACCTCTCTCGCGTCAGCATGGCCACCGCGCTCATCGATTGGTTAGCCACTAATCCCACCTCGGACCCTACTCCAGCCATGGACCGCCGTTTCCTGATTCTGGGTGACTTAAATGCTCACCTGAAAGAGGATCCGATTTCGGCAATGACCAGCACCACTTTTTCCAAGGCGGCCACCGGTAGTTTTGCAGCGTTCCCACCCAATGCGAATGCTACTTACAAGGACCTGGTTTCAACCCTGGGCGACCCTGCCGGTTACTCTTACTTATTCAGTGGAGAATCAGGAGCACTGGATCACGCTTTAGCCAACCCTGCTTTGTTCCGTCTCATCACTGGAGTTTCAGAATGGCACATCAATGCCGACGAGCCTGTGGTGCTGGATTACAATTCCGACTACGACGGCAACAATAACCATAGCCAACAGAAATCCGCCGCACAGTTGGCGGCTTACTATACATCCGGCGCATTCCGCACTTCCGATCATGATCCACTCTTAGTTGGCTTTAATCCGCTTCTTGGAGATTTGAATGACGATGGCATCGTGAACCTCGCTGATCAAGCGCTGATAGTGGCCCAGATCAATCGTCCTCTGACGGCGGCGAATCGCCGTATGGATTATGATGGCGACGGCAAAATCACTCTGAATGATTACCGTCTGTGGGCTACTTACTACAAGACCTTTCTTCAATAGGAACAAACAAAAATGATGAAACAAACCTACCTTTTCCTGGCGCTTTCAGTTGCGGCACTTACTCTTCCGGCCAACGCGGCTGTTATCTCGCTAGGCCTGCTGTCCACTCCAACCGTCGGTTCTAACTTCTCCGTGGCCGTACGGGCAACGAACGTGTTCAGTGCCCCACACGTTGGCGATGCTTTGGCTGCTTATGGTTTCGATGTATTCGTCACCGGAGGTTCTGTGACGTTTGTAAGTTCAACGGCTGGTGGGCTGTTCACCGACATTTCCGCATCTTTTGCTCCGGGATCACCTAAAGTTGCCGCTGTTGTGACTGCTGGTTTTTTGGAAGCTGCTGATATCGTGGAGCCGCTTCTGCTTGCGACTTTAGTCTTTTCGGCGAACTCCAACGGAGCAGCCACCATCAGTCTTGGTACCAACTTGTTAGACCTTAACCAGGGACTGATTTACCTGGGGGGTGCTGATGCCATCAGTGCCTCAGCTGCAGTGAATCCGGTAGGTGCTCCCGTGCCAGAGCCTGGTACTTTAGTGCTGACAGCCTTGGCAGGTGCAGGGCTGCTATTTGTTCGGGCTCGCAATTTCAACCGGGCCTAGATACTTATCGAACCAGCCTAAAACTTCCCGCATTGTGTCCTGAACTGGGGGTACGTGTCCGCCGTCGAATAAAAAGTGCCGTTTGTCCTGTTCCGCAGTGCCCAGCAGGCGAAACAGTGGCTTCTGCGAATCTTCCAGAGGGTAGGCGAAATCGTAACGTCCATTGATCATCATCACAGGCATTCGGACACGTGGGGCGAAGTTTAAGAGTTCT
>JAYUSZ010000432.1:0-7231 GCA_043755435.1 Bryobacterales bacterium
CAGTGCCTCGCGAAGTTGTCCCCATTGCAACTGTCCTTTCCACCTGTATTCATCTGCTCATCCAAATTGGCTTGCTGCTTGTCATGACTCTGGCCTATGGGCGCGGTTTAAATTGGCAATGGCTCTGGCTTCCCTTAGTGTGGGGTTTGGCAGTGGTCTTCGTTTGCGGAATTGTTCTGGTCACTTCCGCATTCGATGTCTATGTCAGAGACATCCGCTACGTGGTTGAATCTGTGGTAACCGTAATGTTCTGGGCCATCCCCATTTTCTATTACCCGTCACCGGAAGTCGCCAGCCGCTTCTCATTCGTTTTCGCCTACAATCCCATCACTGCCCTGGTCTTTGCTCTTCGCATGATCTTGATGGAAGGCCAAGCTCCACCCTTTTCCTTGTTGTGGAAGTTCACCGCAAGCTCTTGCGGAATGTTCCTCATCGGCTGGTTTCTGTTCCGCCGAATGAAATCCCGGTTCTTTGATTATTTGTAATTTCATGAATATCATCGAATTCAATCACGTCTCCAAATCGTTCCATCGCACTGGTGGCCAGCAGCTTCTGCGGCAGTACGTTGCCGATCTTTTTGGCGGCGCAGACAAAAATCCTTTCTTCGCTCTGAAGGACGTCAATTTTCACATCGGCGATGGCGAATGCGTCGGAGTCATCGGTGCCAACGGGGCAGGGAAGAGTACTCTCCTCAGCCTCATCACCGGGCTTGCCCCACCCACCAAAGGCACTGTAAGAGTGAATGGCCGTATCGCCGCATTACTCGAATTGGGTGCAGGCTTTCACCAGGACTTAACCGGCCGCGAAAACGTAATTTTGAATGCCGCTCTCATGGGCTTCACTCGCCGTCAAGCGCATGAACTCTACGAAACAATTGTCGATTTCGCTGAGATGGCGGAATTCATGGAAGAACCATTGCGTACCTATTCCAATGGCATGAAGTTGCGTCTCGGCTTTTCGGTTGCCATCAATCTCGACCCCGATATCCTCATCATCGATGAAGTCCTCGCTGTCGGCGATCAGGCGTTTCAAACTAAGTGCATCGAAAAAATCTACCAGATCAAGAAGCGCGGTAAAACCATTCTTTGCGTTTCCCATAGCGGCCCCACAATTCAGCAACTCTGCGACCGCGCCCTTTGGCTGGATCATGGCCAATTAATGATGGATGGCGCTTGCTCCAAAGTGGTTCCGGCTTACGAACGCAAACAATCAGCATCGCATGCATAGCCAGCCGGCAAAGGGCCGGTGGCACCCTCAAGGCTGGCAAAGACTCTGCCGCCGCACTCCGTTTTGCCGGCTAGCCCTCAGCAGAGTAAACTTAAATCATGTCCACCGAAGCCCTTGTTGAAACTTCAATTCGTCCGCTCACTTGGCTCACCGAAGAGGAACAAATGTTCCGCTCCACTGTCGCAAGATTCGCCAAGGAGCAGATCACTCCCTTAGTTCGCCACATGGATGAAACTTCGCTGCTGGACAAAAAACTTCTCCGTCAGCTTTTTGATCTGGGCCTGCTGGCAGTGGAGATTCCTGAAGAGTTTGGCGGCCAAGGCGGTTCATTCTTCCAAAGCGTTTTAGCTATTGAAGAGATTGCCAAAGTCGACCCTGCTGTGGCCGTGGTAGTTGATGTTCAAAACACATTGGTGATCAACGCCATTTTGCGCTGGGGCACTTTAGAACAAAAGAAGCGTATATTTCCATACTTGTCGGCCACGTACTTAGGTGCCTATGCTCTCTCCGAAGCCGGCTCAGGGTCCGATGCATTTGCCCTCACCACCCGAGCCGTTGAAGATGGCGATAACTGGGTGCTCAATGGACGAAAGCTATGGATCACCAATGCTGCAGAGGCCGGTTTGTATTTGGTCTTCGCCAACATGAACCCCGATGCCGGCTACAAAGGCATCACCTGTTTTATGGTGGAGCGCGATTTCCCAGGTTTTCAAGTTGGCAAGAAAGAGGACAAGCTTGGCATTCGAGCCTCCTCCACATGCGAATTACTTTTCGACAATTGCCGTGTTCCCAAATCCAACGTCCTGGGCGAATTGGGCAAAGGCTACAAAATTGCCATTGAGACTCTAAACGAAGGCCGCATCGCCATTGGTGGTCAAATGCTGGGACTGGCCCAAGGTGCTTTCGATCATGCATTGGCCTACACAAAACAGCGCAAGCAGTTCGGAAAATTGATCCAGGAACACCAAGGCATTCAGTTTCAACTTGCAGAAATGGCTACTAAAATTGAAGCCGCTCGCTTGCTGGTCTACAACGCTGCGCGATTGCGCGAATCGGGTCGGCCATTCGTCACCGAAGCTGCAATGGCCAAGCTTTATGCTTCAACAATTGCTGAGGAAGTGGCTTCCCAAGCCATTGAAATCTTCGGCGGTGTGGGCTTCACCAAAGATTATCCCGTTGAAAAATTGTACCGTGACGCCAAGATTGGCAGAATTTACGAAGGCACATCGAACTTGCAAAAGATTACAATTGCCAAAGGGCTGTGATTTGGTAACCAATCAGGCTTTCGCTGCATCCAACCAGGGGTTATAGATATGCGTCAATTTACCATTGCACTGTTATTGCTCGCTCCAGCAGCACTTCTAGCTGCCGATAAGCCTGAACTCACTGAGGCTGAAGCGCAGCAGGTGATTCAAAAATTTGCCGCCAAAGAGGCCGAGTTCGCCCTCGCCCGTGAAGTTTACACCTACCGCCAGTCGGTGAAGGTTCAGGAATTGGGAAGCGGTGGGCAGCCTGGTGGTAAATATGAACTGGTGAGCGACATCATTTTTTCCGCCAACGGCAAGCGGACCGAACGGATTGTCCGTGCTCCGGCCAACACCTTGCGCGAAATCTCTCTTTCGCCTGAAGACGAACAGGATCTCCGAAGCGTTCAGCCATTCGTTTTAACCACCAAAGATATTGATCAGTATCATGTTCGTTACTTGGGCCGCGATACCTTAGACGAGATCACCTGCTATTCCTTCTCTGTGAAACCGAAGAAATTGGAAAAAGGAAAGCGCTATTTTCAAGGTACGGTTTGGGTCGATGATAGGGATCTTCAAATCGTCAAATCCTATGGCCGTGCCACCGGTATTGTGAAATCCGACGACCAACAATTTCCCAAGTTTGAAACCTTCCGCGAACAGATCGATGGCAAATACTGGTTTCCCACATTCACTACCGCCACTGATACTCTTAACTTCAAAACCAACTCAGTTCGTATCAAAATGACTGTACGCTACGAAGACTATAAGCAATTCAAGAGCGACGTCAAGATTACCTTCGGCGATGTTGAGGCTACTCCCTCTGCCGCCCCCTCAAAAGCTCCTCCACTTCCTCCAAAGAAGTAGCTTTGGGAACCGTTGGGCCCAGGAAAAGCACCGTTCGCCCTCGATTTCGTGGTTCGGGCTAGCAGGGTGTGCTTAAATAGTAGTTTCATAACCATGCCCGACATGTCCCTTAAGATTCGGCGCGATTGGGCTGCGCTCGGTCGTCGCGCCCGGGAACTCCGTTTTATTGCACATGGGCTTTTGGACACCAACCACGTTGTTCAAGCTCACATTATTCCCATTCGCCGTTGCAACTTGTCGTGTACCTATTGCAACGAGTACGACGATTTTTCCAAACCCGTAGACATCAAACTCGTTCTGGAACGAATCGATCATCTCCATCGCCTCGGTACCACTCTGATTATGATCAGCGGCGGTGAGCCGCTTTTGCATCCCGAATTGGATCAGATCATCGCACGCATTCGCCACCACGGCCGTATGGCCGGTATGATCACCAATGGCTATCTGCTAACTCCGGACCGAATTCAGAAACTGAACAAGGCAGGACTCGATCACCTCCAAATTTCCATCGACAACGTGCAACCCGACGACGTTTCCATGAAGAGCCTCAAGGTGCTGGATAAGAAGCTCCAAATGCTCGCCGACAATGCTTTGTTCCACGTCAACATCAATTCAGTATTAGGTGGCGGCGTCAAGTATCCTGAGGACGCCATGACGGTTGCTAAACGTGCTCTGGAACTGGGTTTCAGCACCACGGTTGGTATTATTCACGATGGTTCCGGACAACTGAAGCCTCTCGGACCAGTTGAAAAATCGCTCTATCACGAAATCAAGAAACTGGCTCAACGGAACTTCGCACACTTTTCCGGTTTCCAGGACAAAATTGCAAAGGGCGAAACCAGCGAATGGCGTTGCCGCGCCGGTGCCCGCTATATTTATGTCTGCGAAGATGGCCTAGTTCACTACTGTTCCCAACAGCGTGGATATCCTGGCAAGCCTATTGCAGATTACACTCGTGAAGATTTGCGCCGCGAATTCCTCACCGAAAAATCCTGCGCTCCCATGTGCACCGTCTCCTGCGTTCACATGACCAGCCTGATTGATTTCTGGCGTGCCCCTCAAACCTTTAAAGCAGACCCATCAGCTGCGAATGGAAACAAGGAAGAGCTAGTGAATATTCAATCGGCCGGACACTAGAATTGGATACCAGTCGCGGGTAGATGCTCATCGCTGAGTTTTCAACAACTCCAAACGGGATAGTTAGTACGTTCGATGACCAACCGATTCGAAACGATAATGAACCTCCTATTTCCGGGTAGCTGGTACAGAAGTCTACCAGTTCATGCTCAGCGAGCATTGGTCTCGTTAAGGGTAGGTTTCGGGACGACCAAATCAGGGCGACCTATCACCTACGCAGCAAAACTCTGTCGCCCAGTTCCATCGTCACCTTAGGATCTACTTTCATACGAAACGTAGGTTGGGTGGTTGCAATGCCATTCAACCGGATCTTGCGGCACATAGGCGTGAATGCCATGGCGGAGACGAATAGATCGTAAAAGCCTGGTGGCACCTCAGCCACAAAGCGTCCCTTCTCGTCCGTCGCCAGGACCAAATCTGTCTTCATCCCAACATTGCTGTTGAGGCCAACCGTGCTTCCAGCGGAATCCCAGTGAAGTAAGACAAACGCTCCAGGAATAGCACCGCCGTTTTCGTCAGTTACGGTGCCGCTGAACCGTGCTTGGCCGAAGGCCACAGTCGCCAGCCCGACCAATAACACAATGTTGATAGTTTTCCTCATCTGCTCCCCCGTCTTTCATTGTATCGGGATCACACCCGTTGGTTCCAAAACCGGTAAGTTTCGGGACGAAAAACGCGATCAATGAAAACATGGGTCGCAGCGTCCCGTTTTGTTGTCCCATAACCCAGGCCATGAAAAAGTGTTTCCTGCGTCCGTTTCAGACTGCCACTTCAATCCCTTCCACGTGAGGCGTTGGTTCAGGAATAGCATCGCCACTGACTTCCAGGATGCCCTTTTGGAGCACCCTGGGGAATCGGGCAATTTTAGGAGTTTTCCACAGCCCGCTTTTGCGACGACTGCTGTTCGCTCCTATTACTGCTTTTTCCCTCTGGGACAACTATAAGGGAGTGCTTTTGGGTACAATTCGCCAGCTCAATACTCTTCACAAAGAATCCTCCTCCAGCGCCGCCCGCATCGCCTCCAAAGCCCGCCTGCGCGGTAGTAGCTTCAGCTTTTCCTTTTCTGCGGTCTTACTAGCATAGAAGGTCGGCCAAAGTCCCCCCAACAGACAAGGCACAATCAGAAGCATTGAGTTCCATGGCATAGGCTCTCCGTTCAAGCGGCCGGTCTCCCAGGAGAAGAGCACGACTCCAACATACATTAAGCCAATGATCTTCAGCAACCATGGGGTGCTTGAAAGTCTCTCTTCGAAGTCAAGCTGCGCAAGCCCCCGCTCCAATTCCTCCCGCAGTGACGGCGCAAACACGTTCTGCATTCGTTCGTGCTTCTTTCGCACCGAGTACATGATTGTCACAACGGCCAGCAGGGAGCCGGTCGCAACCGCGAACGCCATGTAATCCCAGCCGGACATCGGGAAGTCGCGAGCAATTTTCTTGATATGAATACTCTTCCAAAGAAAAGCCCCAAACAGAAGCATCGTACCCACCAGCATCCCCAGTGCTATCGCGTACATGGGAGCGAACATCAACCAGAAGAGCCGACGCCTGGATTTTTCCCGCTGCTGGTACAGCCCGACTGCCAATCGACTGTCGTTGATAGCGAAAACGGGCCGGTCGCTCTGTGTATCCCAGATTGCTTGCAGGTCTTCAAACTCCATATCGAAATTCCTCCTTAGACTTAGTTGTTGGCCGACAAAGGCCTGGGCCTCGTGGCATGCAAAAATTCGCCGCCGCCCTAAGGTCCGTTTTGTCGGCGAATACTTAGTTGTTGGCCGACAATGGCCTGGGCCTCGTGGCATGCAAAAGTTCGCCGCCGCCCTAAGGTCCGTTTTGTCGGCGAATACTTAGGAGATAGGTCTTGATTCGGCTAACCTTTACCCCGACGTAGTTCTCCGTGATGCCAAGCATCGACGCCATTTCCTTGTAACTAAACCCGTCCAGCAGCAGCAGCGTCAGGGACCGGTCAATTTCGTTCAACTCCCGGATCTGCTCGTAGAGCCATTCGATCCGCGGATCTACGGCGGACGAAGCTTGCAGAATCGTCAGGTCCGCATTGTCAACGAATCGCTTGCCGTCACGGTGCTTCCATTCTTTCCGCGTCCAGGCGATGGCTGCATTCAGGGCCACGCGATAAATCCACGTTGTGACTGTTGCATCCCCACGGAAGTTGGGAACCGATCGCCATACCTGCGTGACGATTTCCTGAAACAGATCCTCTTGGTCTTCAGGAGTGAATGCATACGCGCGCACCACTTTGAACAAAAGTCCCCTGTAGCTCTTCAGCCACTGGTTGAACAGCCGTTTTTGTTCATCTTCTTGCATCAAATCCGATTTGTACATCTATTAGTAGCGAACTCGCGCCGGATTCTTACAAGCAGCGACGCAATACTCGCTGGATTTGCCAACGCGTGAATTCGACCCAATCACGGACAGTCGCAAGATGCAGCACCCGCCGAAGTTCTGGAATTCCGCCAATTCGTTTCGTCTCCCTTGCCAATTTGCCCCAAAAAGGAGTCGCGAAAAATTCAGTCCCAAAGCATTGAAATATTTCTATTCCCTCTAACTCCCTAACCTCTCAACAACTTTTGCTCCCGTCATCTGCTTTCACCTAGTGGCAGTCCCAAACCCGCTGGTAGCTTTTAACCAGAAGCGAATGCAAGGAAATCATCATCAACCGCGAAAGCTCTCCCCTTTCGATAACCTGATCCTCGCTTGCGATAAAGCCACTTTTTTCTTAACCCCAAATCGCCAGTCCT
>JAYUSZ010000433.1:0-2897 GCA_043755435.1 Bryobacterales bacterium
CACCCAGGATGTAATGCTGAAGGGATATCAGAACCTGCGAAAACTGGACGATGCGGATCGTTTTGGTGCCTGGTTGTTCCGCATTGCTCATAACGAAGCCTATTCCATGCTTCGTAAACCGAAGCGCGAAACCGCTTCGATTGATGAGCCTGGTTCCAGTTATGACTTGGGCGACGCGCCTTCTGTAAGTGGTCGCATGCTGCCGGTGGAAACATCGCTTGCAGTTTCCGCGGCACTCACAAAGCTTACCCCGGAGCAGCGCGAAGCCGTTGTGCTGAAAGTCTATCAAGGGTTCAAGTTCGAGGAAATGGCGGAGATTTTGGAGTGTCCTGTGTCGACTGTGAAGTCGCGCGTGTACTCCGCATTCGAGATTCTAAAAGACGTGCTGGCTCCGGCCGGCGCAGGGTGGAACTGCGATCAACCCCAGGTTTTAAGCACCGTAGTAAGGATTGCAACCAATCGAACGGTATATTCCCGTCCAGCACAACTCGAAGAAATGCTACAGTTCTGTCGCGACCTAATGGCCCCCGAGCATTGCCAAGTAATCCAACCCGGCCCACGGCACTGGTCTATATTCAACGACCTGTGTCTGAAGAGCCAAGCAAAGGGAAAACAAGTAGCCGATGCATGGCTAGCCGCTCTAGAAATCGAATGGGGCTGCGAGTGGGTAACCACTAATTCCGATTTGGGCCGCTTCCCGGGCCTCCGCTGGCGTCTCTCTTTTTCATATGGAGATCCGTATGGCGTCAGGCCTTCGCACTAGCTAGCGGTCACAACCAATGAATATATACTTGTAGTTCTTGGGTGGAGGTAGAGTGTACGTTGGACTAAAACCAAATAACCGAAGGACGAGAAATATTTATGGAGCCAGTCTTGGGAACGGATGGTGGGGTTTCTGCATATTGTCCGACGTGTAAGGCGGTTGCGAATTTTGAACCGGTGGCAGAGCGCACAGGTAAGGATGCAATCTACAAATTCACGAGGTGTGCTAGGTGCGGTCGTGGTGGAATGGCCAGATGCGTTACAAGCAATGGATTGAATTCTTTGGAATTACAAGAGTTCAATCCACAAACAATCGACCATGCTTCGATTCCAATAGACGTTCCTGATGAGATACGGGCAGATTTCCAGGAGGCCGAACTTTGTATGTCCGTTGGAGCACTTCGTGCGGCCTGCATAATGTTTCGGGCTGTTTTGGAGCGTGTGTTTCAAGACTGCGGTTATTCAGATGAGAAGTTTAGGACACTTACCTTAAAGATAGGCGCCGCCGCAGTAGACAAACTCATTGCCGAAACACGAATACAGCGGGCCAAAACAATCATAAAGACACTAGGAGACGAAGCTGTGCATCGAGAGTGGCGGGAGTTTAAGAGAGAGGAAGTTGATCTCTCTCGACAGTATTGTCAGAGGATTCTTGAAGATCTTTACGATGATCGAGATATCGTCGAAAAAAGCCTACTTGTATTAAACAGGATCAATCAGGCTGACATTGACGGACGAAGGGGAAAAACGATTAGAACCGCTATAAAAAGGGAGCTTTGAGAATCGAATGCCAAATTTGAATTTAGTTGCAAGTAGAACTGTCGGAGAAAGAGTGGTCGTCTATGAGGTACCAATCGAATCTGCTCGGAACCAATGTGTTATCTGGCTTGACGAAAGTAGCTCAGGAGAAGAATGGAGGTGGGAATGGAAAAGAGATGGAGCAGACTTTCAGGGGACAACAGAGTCATATGATTCTCCTGAAGCAGCCTTGGTTGCGATCCAGGAAATCTACAATACCCTATACGTGTGAATCAGAAGGTGGGCCGGAGGAGGGAATAAATGTGGGATCAACTTTCAAGATGGAATTGGCAACTGATTCTGGATTTTGCCCGCACTGTAGTAACTATGGGAGGAGTAGTTTGGGCAGCCGTTAGCTTTTACAAGGGCAACAAGCTTGCCAAAGAACGCGACGAAAATAACAATAGATGGACAGAACAGCGGGAAAAGACGTCTCATAGCAGAAATCTGGAACGCGAAGTTCTGAATGAAAAGCGAGAGAATGCAAAGGAAATGATCACATTCCTATTGGCTATTTCAGAATCCTGCAATACGGAAGTCATCGACGCAATAAGGCGGACTGTATCCGATTCACCTACGGCAGAACAGCGGAATCAAGCAGTCGCTGCCGTGGTTCGAATTAGCGAGGAGGTTCGAAAAGCAGTACTCAAGTCACAAACCATTCAAGCATTGTACTTTCCTGAGTGGAAAGACGATTTCGAAAAGTGCCTGGAAGCTAGTTTAGTCGTGGTTACGGTTGCCGTGAAGGGGGTCGGCTTAAACAAAGCATCATTTGATGATGCGACGTTCAAATCAGCAAACGAAAGCTTTCGTGCCTGCGTCGCAACTGTCACCGAACGATGTCGCGAACTGATAAAAGATCACTCAAAATACGACCCCGCCCTACCTGATACCCAAAATCTCTGACCACATTCCCGGGCCGCCATCAGCCCAACAGTTCGACGTGCTGGTTCAGCCGCAGAGCGATTAAGCGCCCAATATAGATCCCCAGAGATCCCCCCACACCCCTCCAATTCACCTTAAAATAGGAAATAAAATGACGAACAGACTTTTATCCGTTCCCGTTCGTCTTCTAGAACAGAGCCGGACCTTGTGATATTCCGAGAAGTGGAAGACCGCGATCTGATCGCCCAGGCTTGCCGGGGCGAAGTGGAGGCCTATAACATACTGGTCTCTCGCTGGGAGAAGCGCGTCTTCAATTATCTGCTGCGGCTGGTTGGCCATCGGGAAGATGCGCTGGACCTCACCCAGGATGTAATGCTGAAGGGATATCAGAACCTGCGAAAACTGGACGATGCGGATCGTTTTGGTGCCTGGTTGTTCCGCATTGCTCATAA
>JAYUSZ010000434.1:0-7211 GCA_043755435.1 Bryobacterales bacterium
CTTGATCCTTCTCAGCGAACCAGATTTCATCCCTGCGAAGTAGATCTTGGTCAAGTAAGTTCGATTCGTGGGTCGTCACTATGATTTGGCGGTGACAGCCTGATCCTGACTTCAGGAAGGACTCCAAGAATGTCCGGACAAGGATGGGGTGCAGACTACGGTCAATTTCGTCGATGAAATAGACGACATCGCTACGTTGCGAATGATGGAGCGCCGGAATTAGGTTTAATAATCTTCGTGTGCCATCGGATTCTTGATTCAAATCAAACATTGCTGAATGCCCGAGTTGTGTTTCGTGTGATGCCTGAACTGTAATGTGGTAAAAGTGATTTTCATCGTCCCCCTTGATGAGCAATTCGCGTCCATCTCCTAGCCCGATACTTGTCGCTCCGCTTTTGATTTGGTTCACCTGTTTCATTAGAATTGGCATTGGAACGTCAGGTGTTTCGGTTACAAACCTTTGCAACTCTTCTAAAGAAATAGCACTGTTAACAGGTCTTAAATGACTCACACCTGTGGATGAAAGCCTCAGATAATCGCCGGCAAACTCTAGCAATTCCGGATCATCAATCAGCGCTTTTCCCAACCCTCTAAATGATTCTTCTGGTGAAATGAGTTTAAGGCTTTTGGTGAACCATCCCAACACGCTTTGTAACTCTGAACCAATGTCCTCTGATTCAAGGGTAACCAGTGCGGTTGCTAAGAAGGATTGGTTTTGTGGACCACCAACGGTGGCTAGGGCTTTCAGCTTTTCCCCTCCAATTTTGATTTCCACACTTACTCTTCCGGTAGCTTCAGTTATGCGCTCAAATAGTACTCGGTCTCTCCCCCCAATCACTTGTACGAGCCACTCTTCAGCAATCCGCTGGTCATTGACCTTAAACCCAAACCGGTAGAGCTTTTCCTGGGCAATGAATTGAATATCAAAACTGGAATCCTTCTGATCCTCTCCGTTAAGCCTAAACTGCTCGCGTCCGGTGCCACCCCCTTTTTCACGACGATCCAGAGCAACCGACTTGACATATTGAAGCGCCTTGAAAAGATTTGATTTCCCAGCACCATTTGCTCCATATAAAACACCTGCTCTTAAAACACTCTCCTTGGAATTTGGGATCGGAACAAGGTGCTCCTTGTGACTATCCGACAAACGATTACTTGCGACCAAAGAAAAAGTCTCTTCGGCGGAGAAGGAGCGGAAGTTGGAAACTGAAAATGAAACTAGCATAGTACTCCTACTGTGAAAATATCACACTAAGGCCAATATTGTAATCTCAAGAGACAAATCAACTCGATGATTGTGTGCTAGAAACTCGCTGGCGGCGTTGCAGTGATCAAGGTTGGCGCGGCGACGGAAACCGAAATGAAGGAAAAGAAGATGCTCTGCATGCAACTCGCGCGGCCGTGGAAGAAGGGATTGTCCCTGGTGGTGGCGTGGCTCTGCTGCGTGCCGCTATGGCTCTGAAAGACGTCAAGGCAGTGGTATCGACATCATACGCCGCGCTTGCGAAGAGCCCTGCCGTCAAATTTCCGGTAATGCCGGTCATGAAGGCGCAATCATCGTCGAAAAGATCCGTGCTGAAAAGAACCCGATGTACGGTTTCAACGCAGCTACGGGTGTTTATGAAGATCTGGTAAAGGCTGGCGTCATCGATCCTACCAAGGTGACCCGGACTGCTCTGCAGAACGCTTCTTCAATCTCAGCATTGATGCTAACGACGGAGGCGATGATCTGCGAGATTCCAGAGAAGAAGGCAGCTCCGGCTGGCGGCGGTGGTGATCACGGCCCCGGTATGGACTACTAAGCTAGTTTTTAGTTTGTGTGTTGAAGACGGCCGCTTCCCGCAAGGGGGCGGTCGTTTTTTTGAATTCATATAGCCAAGTAATATAGAGTAATGACTCCCATCAGCAGGCTCCGAATCGTCGTTGGCTATCCTTCGGACGCCCATGAGGGCAGAATTGTGCTTGAGAGGTGTCTCAAACAAGAATTCTTCAAAACCTATTGCAGCGAGCACAAATTGGAGGTTGAGTTGGTTGCATGGGACACTCATGCTGGCCCCGGAATACACGAATTCGGCCCTCAAGGATGGATTGATCTCGCACTTAACATCAAGGAAAGCGACCTGTTTGTCGCTATATTTCAAGGGAAACTCGGCACTCCTTACAAAGAACACGCCTCCGGAACTGTGTACGAAATTGATTCGGCGATTCGAAGTTTCAAAGAGCGCCAGTCGCCACAAGTGTGGGTTTGCACTCCTTCTGCTTCGGCGGCTTCCCTTTATAAGATCTCTTCGGAATTGGGTGCCTACGTTGCAACACTAAGTGTGCAAAACGGAAATGATTACCAACCGCTTTACAGACAGTACGACTCATCAGAGGATTTGTTTCAAAAGTTCAGTTCCTGGTTATTCCAATTTCTCATAAGACAGGGCCACAGACAGATTTTTCAGAACGGCCTTCCACGACAGGCAACCGTTCGATACGATATTCATGCCGATGTGATCGACATGCCCGCCGAATGTCTTACGGCACCTGCGGCACCCCTAATAATTGCTCTTCAAGGTAGCGATTCACATCAGTTGGGCACTTGGAGGAGCGGTAGAGTCGACGTTTATGTCAATACTAATCTCACTAGCCCTCAGTTAGGCTCCTTGAGCCTGACTGTACTCAAAGTTCAGCAGCCAGATGGGGCATTTGGAAAGTGGTCTGACATGCAAAGCGTCCACGGAATTCAGTTTGGCGCGAATGCGATACGCTTCGATGTAGCATTCCAGTTTACTTCGGCTCATCGCCTGGTCAGGCTTGCCATCGAAAACCTGTTCGTCAATGCGGGGCAATTGGGGGTATCGACCAATGGTGAGACCTTTGTACTTGCTCATGTCGATTTCTCTGCTCACAACGAAGCCGAGCTTCAAATGGTTCCAGGAAACGTCGAGGGAAAAATCGGTAGAGTCGTTAGCTGTGGATTTGCGTTTCGCCTTGCTAGTCCCGCAGAGCAAACAATCGCGGACCTGAAGATAATGACAATAAAAGCCAAAGACTGGGCTGTCCTTCGATTCGAAGGGACTCTCACAAGCCGCTTACCTCGGAAGTTTATCGAAGCACTCTGCGACGATACGCTGCCCAGATCTTCAAGCTACTGCGGACTGCGGTTATTGATCCGGATGCACACGTACGGCGGCAAGTACGTCTGCGTCCCCACTAGGTTGTCTTCTGCTTCCGGACATTCTCGATGGTCGTTCGTCCAAGCGGATGCAAATGGCGCAGGTCGGTACCCCGTGGACGAAATAGAACAAATCATTGTCAATAACGAATCATACTATGTGATCCCATCGCCTGATTTTACGAACGCTTTTGCACCGAATGGAATCACCGCCGCGTACGAGCCCCAGTTTCTCAGAGACTCGCTGCCGGAGTACGGGGAGTTGAAGATTCAATTGCTGCAATTGCTCGACCTGTTTCCCTTTATCCCATCTATGAGCTTCTCAGTCGCCTTCTGCTTGGCGCCTTGTAGTACCGTCACCACCGCCAGTCGGGACGCCCCGATACCTCGCTTTTTTGACTACTCGACATTGACTACTATCACGCTTTCTGCAACCTTGCCCAATCAAACCAGGTAGTAGAATCGATCCTTTTGATGTATCCGATTCGCTCTCTTCGAAATGAAGGAAAAGAAGGCTCGTGTGGAAGATGCTCTGCATGCAGCCCGCGCAGCGGCCGTATTCCGCGAGATGAAACAGAAGTGTTGTATTATTAGGACGTGACTAGCGCCGAGTTCAAGAGGTGGCTGGAAAAGCAACATTGTACTTTCGAACCCGGCAAGGGCGGACACATGAAGGTTCGGCTAGGGCAGCGATTCTCCGTTCTACCCATGCATGGATCGAACAAAGAAATCGGCAAGGGACTCGCGGAGAAAATCAAAAGAGACCTCGGTCTAAAGTAAGGAGTTGGTGATGTTAAGATACCCGGTAAAGCTAAAACGTGATTCCAATGGCACAATCCTGTCCAGTTTTCCCGATGTGCCTGAGGCTCATACTTTCGGCAACGACGATCAGGAAGCTTTGAAGCGCTCGGTGGATGCCCTTGAAACTGCTTTCATGTGTTACATGGAGGATCGGCGTGCCATTCCACAACCCTCGGCTTTGAAACGCGGATCGTCTATTGTGCTGCCCGCTCTGACGGAAGCAAAACTTGCTCTTTATACAGCAATGCGAACTCGGCGGATTAATAAGTCTGAGTTGGCCAGAAAGTTGAATTGCCACCCGCCCCAAGTGGACCGGCTTCTTAATCTGCGGCATCGATCACGGCTCGATCAGTTGGAAGCAGCATTCCACGCCGTTGGCAAAGCGCTATCTGTGCAGATTCTGGATGCAGCCTGAGGAATTAAACAGGATTGCCCACGTCTACAAAGCGCACGCGAAGCGGAGGCAGGCTCTGCTGGAGAGCAACCGGCCAAAGAATACACTGTTGGAAACTCATCCTGATGAGTCGCTCGGAGAGCGGCGTGCCGCTCTCCGATGCAATTTAGCTTAACAGGCATCAGGATAGATTTCCTATGCCTTGGAAAACTCAAAGTTACTGGGAACCCAGACTGCGGAGGCTCGGTTGCCGCCGCCAACTCGAACTCTTCCGGTGGCCGGTAGGCCAGCGCTGAGTGGAGCCGTTCGCAATTGTAAATCCGTTCAATAAACTCCTCGATATTCTGTTTCAGTTCCTCCATCGTAGAGTAACTTCGGCAATTGATCTCCTCACTCTTGAGTATGTTCATGAAGCTCTCGCAGAGTCGGATGTAAGTCATATCGGCTAACAAAGTGGTTGATCGTTTCCACATCTACATACTGAGCCATGTTGGAACACACCGCAAACCATTTCCCTCCGCTACACTACGCTGTTAGGAAGGAACCACCTCGCAGAGCGCCAAAAGCGCACAGCGAGGGAATTGGGCACTACGCGAATAGCCTGTCGGCCAGTGATAACCGCTTACCCGTTGCCAATTCGATGCAGTCCAAGCGCCGAATCGAGGCGAACGAGCCGAACCCATGGTCGGCGTTTATCAACACACCCCCCATCAAGATCAAATGCCGGCAGGGATAGGAGGTCTTCTCGGCCAGTAGCGCAATTCGCCTGTCGATCGCCTCGAACATCACGTCGGCGACCGCCAAGAGCGGTTCCGGGGCGGCAACGATACGATCCTTGCCGGCGAGCAAGATCTGTTCGATGGTGTTTTGCTGGTAGTCGAGTTCGGTCAACCGCCCCGCGGGGATCTCGTCACTCAAAAGCTTAGCCAGGGCTGCTCGCGCCGCACCGCAACAGGCTGAGGGCTGCGTCTGCCCCGGCCGCAGCACTTCCCCGGCGACGCCCGCTTGCGTGATGCCGATATGGGGGCCATAGAAAACGAACACCGCCCCATCCTCCGGGACATGATGCGCAAATGCTCCCATGCCGGTCAATCCCGTAAAGGGGAATCCATTGAGTCCGCCCATTTTGAATGGCCCAAGCATTTCATAGGCACGCTGGGGGTACTCAATGGCGTTCAGATCGTCGCTACAGATACTGTCAGCGGACATGATCCGGTTTGGCTGTAAACCCAGTTCGCTGCTTAGCAGGTCGAGCAGGCGGTCAACGGTCTCGGCGGAACTGTGGGCGTTGGGATAAAAGCGCCGGATGGTTTTGAGGTAGTCCATGTTACTCACATCAGGATGTTGTTTACTGCTTGCACGGGAGGTGGGAGTTCGGTCTCCCCGAGCATCTCGCGCAGGTCAATCTCGATCGTGCGGCTCATCGCCGTGATGGGTACATCGTTGGGACCGCCCTCGAACGGGTTCTCGGAACTCTCACCGATCTTGTCCATGGTGTGAAACACCCAGGCGATGAGAACGCTCATGGGAACGGTGAGCCACACGAAGCGGTCGCCGAGTTTCTGGAACTCGGCAAGCAAGCTGAAGGGCGTCAGTACGATGAATAGCCAGATGAAGTACAAATTGATCGTGGCAAACTGCCGGGGATAAGGGAAATTCTTCAAACGCTCGCACTTCCCCTGGTTGTCCACAAATACGGCCACTTGCCGCATCAGTTCCAGATGCCGCATTTCTCCCGGGACACCGGGTTCCGCGCACGCCCTCAGATTCTCCGCCTGCAGTTGCAGAAGGCAGTTGGTCCGATTCTTTCGAGAAAGCACTAACGCGTGCTCGCCGGGTTTCAGAAAGTGTTCCAGTTCCGGCCCCAATTCTGTTTCCCACTCCCAGACCCGATATCTCTTCTTGTACTCCTGGTTGTGAGTGCGGTGCATGTTTTCCCAAGCGCGCGGCTCGCGGAGTTGGAACCGCAGCGCCGTCACCCAGGCTACGTGACGCAACAGAATGCTGCGACGCACCTCCGGGGCGGAAACACAATCCAACACCAACAGCCCGAAGGTCCGGCTGGCATTGACGATGCCACCCCAGACCTGACGGGCCTCCCACAGCCGCGCGTACGATGCATTGTTCTTGAAGCCGGTCATGAATGCTACGGCCGTACCGACCACCGCGATCGGCGGCCAGGGAATGGTCAGCCACTTCCAACCCGCCACGATGTAAAGAACTGTGGGGATCGCGCCGACCAGGGCAAAGACCACCGTCTCCCGGCGAGTCCAGTGGGCAATCTCCTTCAGCGAGTAGTGTTGGCCAGCATGCATGGGTTCAGATCTGACAATAACAAAACGACGCCCGAAGCGCCTTTCAGATTCTCCGCACCGGCTTGACTTGAGGCGCGACCAAATCTACCGCCCGGAATTTCCGGGCCGCTGGCTCCATCGAAGACGCCCGTAGGTTCTGCCAGTCCTTGTTCCGATGGTATAACTTCAAGCACCATCACTCTGGCATCGGTTTGATGACCCCAGCCATTGTTAATCACGGCAAAGCCGCCGATGGTCTTGATCAAACGGCAATCCGTGTTAGACCTTGCTTTTCAGGCCCACCCGGAGCGATTTGTTCGCAAACCGCCTTCCCCGCCTTCGCTCCCTACTGCCGTTTGGATCAATAAACCAATAGACAAAGAAAAAACTCACTAAACTCTTACGATTGTGTTCTTCGAACGGTTGTGGGGCTCCTTGAAGTACGAACTGATCTATCCCGGCGACTTTCAAAACGGCCAGGAAATGTTTCAGGCGTTAGAGACGTACTTTCACTTCTACAATCATCAGCGTCCACACCAAGCGCTGAATTACAAGACACCGG
>JAYUSZ010000435.1:0-19057 GCA_043755435.1 Bryobacterales bacterium
AGGCGAATATGGCACTCTTTCGCATTCATCGAATCAGAGAATCGGCTCAGCAGAATTTCCGCTGGGCGCCCCATACAAGTGGCGTGACCGCTGCCAAGCCCAGGGATTACGAGCAGGCTGGCATAGTTGAAGCGGCAGGCCTTTACCAGGCATGGCATCAAGTGCGGGAAACTCCAGAGGCTTTGCAATTGGGCGACATCCTGGAATCCGCCGAAACCGGCGAAATGCGCATTTGCAAGTATGTCGGCTTCGAGGAAGCCAAGTGGGTGGTACCAGAACCAAAACATCAAGGTGACCCACAACAAACTATCGAAAGTAGCGCGCAATTTGCCAAAGCAGCGAGTACAATGTAAATAGATGGACTGCGGACTTGATCCGCTGCATTCGGAACTAACAATCCCTGGTGCAGTTTCTGTAAATTTGTACGCTCTGGTTGGGTACATACCTGCACCTTTGGGAGAATTCCTGGACGGTCTTCGCGGGCAATTGGTTCCAGGGTGCAATCTACGTTCGCACATTTCATTGCTTCCTCCCCGACCGATAACTAGTTCCAATGCAGAAGCTTGGAAGCAAATTGCCACGATGTCGGAACAAACTGAACGTTTCCGAATTGAGCTTGGGGATGTGCAGATCTTTCCGGAAACCAGCGTCATTTATATTGGTCTTACCAAGGGTTCTGAACAACTTTTCCAAGTTCACCACAAACTGAATCAAGAAAATCTGCTGTTCAAAGAACCCTTCCCATACCATCCGCACATCACACTGGCCCAAAAATTTCCTCCTGAAAAATTGCCACGGCTTCGCGAAATCGCTGTTAGCGAGTGGAATAACTGCCGCCTTTCCCGGGGATTTGACGTGGATGTTATCACCTTTGTACAAAACCTTCGGCTGCCTGCATTCGATCAAAACGGCCAGCAGGAAAATCAATGGATCGACCTTGATTCCTGTTCGCTTAAAACCGCTGTAGTGCGCTGAAAACACAACCAATAGTACTATTTCGATTGTGATATAATTTTGCCAGTTCGGGAACTCACTCGTACACGGAGGCAAAATGCGTCTGATTGCTCTATTTAGCTTACTTACTCTGCCGGCTATGTGGGCCGCTGAGGTCACTCCTGTCAAAAAGGAATTCACTGCTCAGCAGAAACGTTGGTGGGCCATTCAGCCTGTCACCTCAGTTGCAGCACCTGCTGTGAAAGATCGCGCATGGGCGACGAACAGTATTGATGCATTCGTTCTTTCCAAGCTGGAAGACAAGGGGATTCATCCAAATGCCAAAGCGGACAAAATCACGCTTCTACGCCGTGCCTCATTGGTGATGACGGGACTGCCTCCCACGTCTGAACAAGTGCAGGAATTCCTGGCGGACAATTCTCCCAAAGCATGGGAAAAGCAGGTGGACCGATTGCTTGCGTCGCCGCGTTACGGAGAGCGTTGGGCCCGGCACTGGTTGGACCTTGCTCGCTACGCCGATAGCGAAGGTTTCAAGAGTGACGAGACGCGTCCCAACATTTACCGCTTCCGTGATTACGTGATTCAATCCTTCAACGAAGACAAGCCCTACGATCGTTTTGTGAAAGAGCAAATTGCAGGGGATGAGTTATACCCAAACGATCCACAGGCGTTGGTTGCCACGGGATTCAACCGGCACTTTGCAGATGAATCGAATGCGCGCAATATTGCGCAGCGGCGTCAGGAGTTATTGAACGATGTGACGGACACTGTGGCATCCACCTTCATGGGGCTGACCTATGGCTGTGCGCGTTGCCACGATCATAAGTTCGACCCGATTTTGCACAAGGATTATTACCGGCTGCAATCGTTCTTTTCCAATACTCGCATCGAGGACAAGGCCGTTCTAATGCGCGGCGATGAACATGCAACCTGGAAGAGCCGTTACGAAGCGTGGGACCAGAAGACGCGAACGATTCGCGACGAAATGGCTAAACTTGCGGCACCCATGGTAGCCAAAATCGACAAAGAAAATATGGACAAGTTTCCCGAAGAAATTCAAGATGCCGTTAATACAGCTCCTGAAAAGCGCACTCCCTTTCAATGGCACATGTTCTATAAAGCAAAGCCGCAAATTTACCATTCGGAGGCAGACGGGGCAAGACTGTTGAAGGGTGAAGATGCGAAACGCTATGCGGCATTGAAAGCGGAATTGAAGAACTTCGATCCCATTAAGCCTGCTGAACTACCAGTTGCTCAAGCGATGATTGATAACGAAGCTCCTGGGGCTCCTCGCACTTTCGTGCTGCGAGGTGGTGCTTATGACGCACCGCTGGAAGAGGTGCAGCCTGGATTCCTTTCCATTTTGGATCCGAGCAATGCAAAGATCGCTCAACCTGCTGGACTGGCAACCAGCGGACGTCGCTCCGTGCTTGCCAATTGGCTGGCTGATGCGAAAAATCCTTTAACTGCCCGTGTGATGGTGAATCGGGTTTGGAACTATCATTTCGGCAAGGGCATTGTGGGCACGCCCAGCGATTTTGGAGTGATGGGCGAGCGTCCGGCAAACAAGGAGTTGCTTGATACGCTGACCACTTCCTTTACTAGCAATGGCTGGAGTTTGAAGAAGTTACACAAGCAAATCCTAATGTCCAGCACCTGGCAGCAATCGACAGAATTCAATGCCAAGACTGCTGAAGTTGACCCTGACAACAAGCTGCTTTGGCGCTATAACCGCCGCAGGCTTGAGGGTGAAGCGATTCGTGATTCCATGTTGGCCGTCAGTGGGACTTTGAACGAAAAGATGTATGGACCAGGTGTTTTCCCTCCCTTGCCTCCTGGGGTGGTTACCCGAGGTGGATGGAAAAATGACGAAGTTGAATCCGAATCGAACCGCAGAAGCGTATACGTGTTTGTGAGACGAAATACACGGTATCCGATGTTCGAGGCTTTTGACATGCCTGATACGCATGAAAGTTGCGCTCGCCGGAATGCTACCGTGACACCTGGACAATCGCTGGAATTGATGAATAATCAATTGGTGAGCAGTTGGGCCAGGAAATTCGCGGAACGGGTGTCGAACGATCAAGGCGTCAGTGAGGACGCAAAAATTGACAGGGCGTGGAAAATGGCTTTTGCCAGAACGCCTAGCGCGGAAGAGAAAAAGCAATCCGCAGAGTTTCTGGCAAAGCAAACTGCGCTGCTGTCAGACGGTAAAGCGGCCTTCGCCGACTTGTGCCACATGCTGTTTAATTCCAACGAGTTCTTGTATATCAACTAGGTAACTATATGAACAAGAAACTTGGACATCACTGGCCAGTAAGATCGAGAAGAGAATTTTTTCAGCAGGCAGGAAGCGGGTTGGGCAGTATTGCCCTTGCTTCTTTGCTCAACGGGGAAGCGCAAGGTGCCACGGCGAAGCAGCCGCATCACAAACCGAAAGCGAAGTCGGTGATCTGGCTGTTTATGGAAGGTGGTCCAAGCCATATTGATTTGTTTGACCCTAAGCCGAAACTGAATGAACTGGACGGCAAGCCGATGCCGGAAAGTTTTGGTAAGCCGATTACGGCGATGGGAACGGCGAACAATTCCATTATGGGTTCACCCCGGAAATGGAAGCAGCATGGCAAGAGCGGGCTGTGGGTTTCCGATTGGTATCCGAACATTGCACAGCACGTGGACGATATGACGGTGGTTCGTTCCTGCTGGGCCAATGGATTGAATCACGTGGGTTCGGTTTGCCAAATGAACACTGGCGATATTCTGGCCGGGCGTCCATCGATGGGTGCCTGGGTCACATATGGGTTGGGTTCAGCAAACAGCAATTTGCCAACGTTTACGATTTTGTTGGATGACAGGGAGCCCGTTGGTGGATCGAAGAACTGGAGCTCTGGATTTCTTCCAGCAACATATCAGGGTACGCAGTTCCGTCAGGGTGATGTCCCGATTTTGAATCTGAAACCGGCGGATGCTACTGACGAGAGGCAACGGAATAAGCTGGGATTCCTGAAGAATTTGAACGAGCGTTGGAGTGCCGATAAGCAGGACGATAGTGAACTGGATGCGCGCATTCGTAGTTATGAATTGGCTTACCAAATGCAGTCGGCGGGTCCTGAAGCTGTGGATTTAAGCAAGGAAACCGCTGACACGAAGACTTTGTACGGCATGGATCAGCCCGAAACGGAACCATTTGGACGCAATTGCTTAATGGCGCGGCGATTGGTGGAACGTGGCGTTAGGTTCATTGAACTCTACTGCGGTTCAGGCTCTGGTTGGGATGCGCATAACAATATTGAGGGCAATCACGGAAAGTGGTGCAAGGCGTCGGACAAGCCGATTGCCGGCCTTCTGACGGATTTGAAGCAACGGGGAATGTTGGAAGACACACTGGTGGTTTGGGGTGGAGAGTTTGGCCGGACGCCATTCAACGAGAAGGGTAATGGGCGTGATCACAATCCTTGGGGTTTTTCGATGTGGTTTGCCGGCGGCGGCGTAAAGGGTGGCCAATATGTTGGCACAACCGATGAAATTGGATTGCGTGCAGTGGATCGGCCATGTCATGTGCACGATCTGCATGCTTCCATTCTTTGGGCTCTGGGCCTGGATCACGTCAAATTGAACTACATGCACAATGGACGGGCCGAGCGGCCGACGATTGTAGGTGGAGAGGTAATTAGAGAGTTGTTTGCCTGATTATGTTTTTTCCAATTCTGTTCGCTTTAGCCGATGTAGAGGTTGACCGGGAAATTGCCAGGCGATTGAAGAATCGTGAGCAAGAAGCGTTGGGGAGCCTTTACGATCGCTATGGCCGTCTTGCTTATTCCTTAATTCTACGAGTTGTTAGAAATTCGGCAGTGGCCGAAGATTTAGTGCAGGAGACATTCCTGCGCGTGTGGAATCGAGTCGCGGCTTTTGATGAGGAAAAAGGGGCATTGGGGCCGTGGGTGATGACAGTTGCCCGGAATCGAGCAATTGATTATTTACGCAGTGTGGACGGACGAATGGCAAAGAGCATGTATGAACTTTCGGGAAATGAACAACCGGCGATGTTCGGTGACCTGGAAAAAGACATGCTGAATTCTGATCGCGCCCGAATTTTGCGGACTGCTTTTCAAAAACTGAATCAGAATCAAAAGACGGTACTTGAACTTGCATACTTTGAGGGCCTATCTCAAACGGAGATGGCTGAAAAAATGCAACAGCCTTTGGGCACCATTAAAACTTGGGTACGGAGTGGCTTGCAGGCGCTTCGGTCTGAGTTAGGGGAGGCGCTAACGGCATGACTTGCGAGGAGCTTAAAGAGATGTATGAGTTGTATGCAATGGGCGTTTCCGACGACCCGGAGCGTGATGAAATTACCGAGCATTTGGGCCGCGGCTGTGATGCCTGCACGGCCGGTGTGAAACGCGCCTTTGAAACCGTAAGCTTGATCGGCACAACGGCTTTCGAAGTTGCTCCTCCGCCGCGATTGCGAGCTCGAGTATTGGCATCTGTTAGTGCGACTGACAAGCCGCAACGATTCTGGAATATCCAATATGCGTGGATGGGTTTGGCTGCTGGGTTAGCCGCTGTTGCCTTGGGACTTTGGAACAAGGAAGTGGGCATGGACCGGTCACTGGAAGAAGCGCGCCAGCAGATTGCAGCGCTGAGCCAGACTCAGGAACGGGACCAAAGCACAGTGAAACGATTGCAGGCAGCAATGACCTTCCTGAATGAACCGGAAACACGTCTGGTAACTGTCGGCAAAACGATTGAACTTCCCCCCAAAGCGCGCGTGTTCGTCAATCGAAATAGCGGTGTTTTGATGATGGCAAGCAACCTTCCGAAGCTGAGTGCGGGCAGGATTTTTGAATTGTGGCTGATTCCTAAAGGCGGCTCACCGGTTCCCGCAGGCTTGTTCCATGCCGACGAAACTGGTACAGCTGTCCATTTAAGGGCTGGCGCGATGGATATTGCATCAACTGCCGCAGTGGCCATTTCTGTGGAGCCAGAGAGTGGTTCAACTGCACCAACAACAACGCCAATTCTGGTAGTCGGATTAACAGAATAAAGCGTGGATAATGTGGATAATAGGGAATGCTTTCCCGCCGGTCATTTCTTCAATCGCTAGCTGCATTTCCACTGGCAGCCCAAGCTTCTAGCCGTCGCCCCAACATTGTCCTGATGATGGCTGACGATATGGGCTTTTCCGATTTGGGTTGCTATGGCAGCGAAATCAGGACTCCCAATATCGATGCATTGGCGAAGTCTGGTCTGCGTTTCAATCAGTTTTATAACACCGCCCGCTGCTGTCCAACACGAGCATCGCTGCTGACGGGTTTGTATCCTCATCAAGCAGGAGTGGGGCACATGGTGGATACCGGGAAGGAATCTCTTCCTGGGTATAAGGGTGACTTGAGTGCCAACTGTGTAACTATTGCCCAAGTGTTACGATCAGCTGGTTATCGCACCATGATGGCGGGCAAGTGGCATGTTACTCCGGTGACGCCATCGAAAAACAACTGGCCAATGCAGCGTGGCTTCGAACGTTTCTATGGGACCATTCATGGCGCAGGAAGTTTCTACGATCCAGTGACGCTAACGCTTGGCAACGATCCAGCGAAACCGGATGGTGCGAACTACTACTACACTGACGCAATTGCTCAGCACGCCGAAACATTCCTGGGTGAACTTGGTGCTGGTGCTGATCCGTTCTTTCTCTACGTTGCGTTCACTTCGCCTCACTGGCCGATGCATGCGCTGGAATCCGACATTGCCAAATACAAAGGCAGGTATCACCAGGGTTGGGATGTGCTGCGCACAGAACGCCACAAGAAGATGATTGATTTAGGAGTGGTGGAAAAACGTTGGCCTCTAACTGAGCGGGATTCGAAAGCAGTAGCCTGGGATGCTGAGCCGAACAAAGAATGGATGGAGCGGCGGATGGAAGTTTATGCGGCCATGGTGGATCGTATGGATCAGGCGGTGGGCCGCATTGTTGCCAAGTTGAAGGCGCTGAACAAGCTGGATAATACTTTGATTTTGTTCCTGTCCGATAATGGCGGCTGTGCTGAGGAATTGAATGGGGCAGGGAATGCCTTGCACATACCGAAGCAAACGCGGGACGGCCGCCCAGTTCGTTTCGGGAACAAGCCAGAGGTGATGCCTGGTAAAGATGACACCTATCAAAGTTATGGGTTGCCCTGGGCGAATGCTTCGAATACGCCATTCCGGCTTTATAAGCATTGGGTACACGAAGGCGGCATAGCCACTCCATTGATTGCGCATTGGCCCAAAGGAATTAAGAAGGGGAAGGGAAACTTTGTTTCAGAGCCCTCGCATTTGATCGACATCATGGCAACGTGCGTGGATTTGGGCCAGGCGAAATATCCAGCGAGCTCAGCGGCCAATTCGATTATTCCGATGGAGGGTCGTTCGCTTGGACCATTGCTTCAGGGTGGGAAGGCTCAGGGCTCAAGGGTTATCTGTTGGGAACATGAAGGAAATCGCGCAATCCGGGAAGGGGATTGGAAACTGGTTTCCAAATTTCCTGGTGAGTGGGAGCTTTATAACTTGCATGCGGATCGTACGGAGCAGAACAACCTTGCGGCGATGGAGCCTGCCAAAGTGAAGAGCCTGACTGACAAGTGGAATGCATGGGCAGAGCGTGCCTTCGTGAAACCATGGGACGAAGTGCGGGCTGCGAAATAGCGGGGCTACAGCGCTAATAGACTTCCACCACGCGCTTCGTTCTGCCAGTTGGAACATACGGAGCAACCAGGCTTTCATTGCCACTTTGATCCACGGCTTTAACTCCGAAGACCCATTCATCTATGGAGATATCGGGCACGGTGTACTCTGCTGTTTTCCCTACGAAAACCTCGCGCTCCCAATACGGTGCGGTCGTGCTGCGCATTACAACAACGAAACCGGCCAAATCCTTTTCCTCAGCTTGTTTCCACTTCAGCACTGCATCGGATCGGGAAGTTCCACGCGTCAAGAATAGACGGGTCACTTTGCGTCCATTGCGTTCCACTTCTTCGGAAACTTGTGGAGTGACCGGAGCCCAGGCTAGGGACGCAGCTACTGCTCCATTCACCTTTGTGACGCGCGTTATGTAGGCAGGCGAAGTGTTGGCAAAGGTATCGGTGACGGTGTGCTCATTGGCCAAATGTTCTTGCGGCGAGGAAAATCGCACGCCGGCAAATCCTTCTTGCGAGAAAGGCGTATGATCTCCCCCGCGACTGACGCGATCGGACCGGAACACGGTGTCTACCTTCATCATGGGAACGTAGCGTTCGCCGATTTCGCGGGCATAGCGGGCAAGGGTGCGTGATGGTGAATCAGCAGGATCGTCGGAGAAAACATTCACCCGGCGATTTTCGTTGCGGCCACTGCCAGAGGCTTCAAAGCCGATGATATCGTTATTCAGAACAGCTTCAATCTTCTGGCCGGCCTTCTTGGCTTTTGCCGCGTATAGCGAACTACCCAGCAGGCCTTCTTCTTCGCCTGCGAAAGCGATGAAGACCAGCGTCTTTTCAAATTCAAACTGACTGAGCACGCGCGCCAGTTCCATGACGCATGCGGTGCCACTGGCGTTATCCGTCACACCCGGCTCGTTGCCATTGGGGTCACCGGCTGGAGGCGTTTCGCCAGCCGTGGTGCTGTTGCCGGTGGGGCCGGTTAGGACAAGAGTGTCGTAATGGCCGCTGATGATTATGCGTTGTTCAGGATGAATTTTGCCAGGCAGAACTGCCACAACGTTGTAAAGGTCCACATCCCGTGGCACGCGCGAATTCTGTTCCTTAATTTTCTTCAAGCGGTACTGATCATAGGCGACTTCAAGGCGCGGACTGTAGGCGCGGAACTGACTATAGATCCATTGGCGGGCGGCGCCGATTCCGCGGACTGGGTCTGTTTGGGATGAGAGAAGATTGCGAGTTCCAAAGGCTTCCAGTTTCTTCAAGACTTCCACAATGCGTTCTTCCGTGATAGAAGAAACTACTTTGGAGACTTGCGGGTTCACCGCTTTGTATTGCGCTGCGGCAGGAAGAGCAATGAGAGCTAAGAAGAGAGGGAAGGAGTATCGGTTGGCCATTGTAAATTCCGCTAGGAATATTCAATCCTATCGGAATTACAAGGTTTTTGGTGAGTGACTAGAAACTACTCACCCTTGATCAATGGCTTGCTGGCTTCACTTGAGACTGGGCTGGAGGATCCGTATATGGCGCTCTCACCCCATACAACACTCATCGCGGAAGGAGTGGTTTCGCCCCAAACAACACTGTCACCCCACACCACGTTGTCACCTTTGACGTTGTCACCCCAAACCACATTGTTCGGAAGAGTGGAATCACCCCAAACCACATTGCTGCTTCTGATAATTCTGACGGTACCCGTGAGAGGATCTATCGTGGCTGCTGGTGATTGCGCTGAAAGAGCACTTGTATAGCGGTCGTTCAACGCAGCGTACACATCCAGATAACCTGCGCCCACTGTGAACAAATCACTATTGACGGTATACGTTTTCTTTGTTGCAGGATCCGTTACGGTGGAGGATGGAAGCATGCTGCGCCATGCGGTTTTCATGATGCGGATCTTGATTTGATCAGGCGTCAGGAATTTGTCCTGGCCAATCATCAACGCCGCAGCGGCTGCAACAACAGGTGCGGCCATACTGGTGCCACTCAATTCCATGTAGCTGTTCACGGTATCCACAACGTTGGTTGGATTGCTGGCCTTCAGCCTGCCAGTGGCAAGTGCCACTATTCGATTGCCGGGTGCCATGATGTCAGGCTTCACAATGTGGTCAATTGCTGAAGGGCCTTTTGAACTATAGGTTGCAGGGATGTCGTCTACCCGAGTGTCCGTTCCGCGAGGATTCCCAGCGCCCACTGTGATTACATATGGATCGTTGCCTGGAGAGGTGATGGTGCCATATCCCTTGTTCTGGCCATTGTCATAACGGCCATCATTGCCAGCAGCCACTACCACCGTGATACCTGCCTTCCATGCCGCTTCCACGGCAAGGCAGAGAGGGTCACGCTTATAGCTTTCATACACTGGACGTCCTAAGGAAAGATTGATAACCCGAATGTTCAAATTATTCAGCTTATCCAGTTTGTTCGTAAGAATCCATTGCAGCGCAGCTACTACATAACTTTCTTTGCCGGAACCGTAATCGTCCAGAACTCTCAGATTCACCAAATCGACGCCGATTGCCAAGCCGCGGTATTTGGCGGATGTCAGATCTGTAGTACCTTCACCATCGCCAGCAATGATGGATGCAACATGAGTTCCATGGCCGTATCCGTCACTTGTCCCGGTTGCGGTATAGAGTGAGGATCCGGACACGCTGGTGGCAAGTGCCCCAACTGAACTATCGGGGGTAACAGGAGGGGCCACACCGAATCCATTACTTGTGCCGCCGGTTGTGTTGTTCATCAGACTGCTTGGGATAAACGATCTGGAATAAACCAGACGGGAAGTAGTTGATCCAGTGGTAAAGGCTTCGTTGGCAGTAATCCCGCTATCGATGACGGCAACGCGAACGCCCCAACCGTCCAATCTCAACTTGCTCCATTGCACCTCAGCCTGACTCGCCACTCGTGCTTTGCTCAATTTTGAGATCACATCGCGATCCGGGGAAATATATTCCACCTCTGGCGATGCTGCAAGCATTTCCACTTCGCCCAGCGGCACGCGAATCACGGCGCTCTGGATGATTGACAACTCATTCTGAATGGTTGCTCGACGGCTAAGGCGGGCCGACCGGCTTATGCCATTGCGTAAACCAGTTGCCGTTTTGAATCGCACAATCAAGTCGATCTCGTTGTTTTCCTGACCGTCTTCAGTGGCAGCAATAGTCGCTGCAAGGTCTGGCGAAATCTTGGAAATCAGCCGGTCGGAGAACTGTGCAAATAAGCCGCTTGTGAATATGGAAGTCAAGATCAACTTCAATGCAATTCGTTTCATGCCGTACTTAAGGCAAATGGGATACCAAACGGCAAAGCATTGAAAAGACTAAGTTCCAGGAAAGTAATGGGACAACATGTCTCATTGCAAGCGAGAATGCACAGTCAGTTTGGCTAAGAAGGCATTACTTCCGTTCGGCGTACGAAAGTCCTAGAACAGTTCCGCGAGCTCTGCGGCTGATCCATCCTTAACCCATGCATCCAGTTGCGCCACGTCCTTCAACTGTTGCCCGCGCCGACGAGGAACTTCCACATACTGGCAGGTTAAGTCATCAAGCGCGGTCATATCGCCCCACAACCTTTCGAACTGCGCTACAGGAAATACGTCTTCCTGCCCGCGGCCCCAACGCTTCTTCACATCCTTAATAACGACGTAGCTTGGCATGCGTTGCGAAGTGCGACGCGAAGCCTGATCCACTTTCGCGAGGTTGGTAAGATCGTCTCGAACAAGTCCGAATGCCTTCAACAGCAGATCAATAGTGATCCAGTATGTACCGGTGTTGTAGTAGCTCAATCCGAATTCAATTTCTTCCGAGGGAAGGCTCAGGCCTTCCACCAACCTTGGCCGCCCATTGACGCGAGCCAAGCCGCCGCCGTGATCATCTAACTGCCGGCCGATCACTTCAACGGTCATCGCCGCGCTACTGGCAATGTGTGCGCCAAGCAGTTCCGCGCTTGCTGCAGCACCTAATGTGTCAACGTTGTGTAAAAGCAAATATTGAAGCTTGCCACCCGATTCGGAGATCAGATCGCGCAGCACTCCATTGCGAAGCAGGTTGGGGACTTCATACCAATGACCAACGGGATGAATGCATTGCGATGGAAGATTTTCAGTATAGTCGCTGGCCTCTCCGGCTTGCTGAACCCATTTCATAAGCCCGGCACGGCCGCTATCGCGCATCTTCTGCTTCTGATCATCCAACTGCTGTTGGGGCAATACCTCCCATAAATAGCGGAGGTCGGCCAGCATGGGAATCATTCGCAAACCAATGCTTCGTCCTTGTGACACGCGGACATCCAGCTTGCTGTCGAGGCAGTTCACGAATTGTGAAATTGGTTGATGCGTCAAATAACCGGTTGTGAAGACGTGAGGCAGGCGGCCTGCAAACTCCTGCAGGGTGCGGCTTGTTTTCGCCAGATGAATTTCAATGAAATTCGTGTAGCGGTCCCCGAATTTGTGAAACGGATGCAAGGCTTTTACAACCCCAGCGCCTTTTGTCCAACGGCTGCCAACCCCGCCGGCCATCGTGACTATCGCAAGATGGCCATCGGCTAAAGCCTTGCGGCCTGCAGCGGCGTGACGGGCAGCGGGTTTTGCTACATCTTGAGGCTTCACATCTTCAATTACAGTATTTGCCGGCAAGCGATTTTGCGCCAATCCCAGTTGGCCAGTACGATAGCCAGCACGCAGTTGTTCATGCACCACCGAATCGAAGCCGAAGCTATCCAACATGGATTGTAATTTCAGCCCCGATGCCGATGCGCTTTCTACTTCTCGCGGGATCAACCTTTCAAACAACGCTTGCGTCTGTCCCGTAAAGGCAACAGGGAACTGGGCCAATTCACGGCGGCGCTCAGCAGTTAGGTCTTTAGTCTGCAGCCGCAGGTCAGCTGGTAGACGAAGCAGATAGTAGCCAGCGCTGAGCAGAGCTGCATCTTTTTCATGTAGCTCGGCCATAGTGCCGTTTTCATTGATCGCAAAGTCGTATACCAATGGCTCAATGGCGAAAGGGAAATAATCCTGCATGCGCTTCTTGGTTTGCGCCAGAATTCCGGGCATGGCTGCTAGAGCTTGCGGCTGGATGTCAGGGGCGAACAGGAAGCCCATGCCTCCACCACTCATCCCGCCAAGCATCCAGAAGCCCCAGAATTTGGAACCGAACATTGCACGGCAAGCTTCGATCAATGCGCTGGTATAAGCATTTCCAGCCCATGGAATAATGGTTTGAATTGGCCCATCGAAATTGGCTTGCGTCAATTGCCCAAGCTTTTGGATGTCACCTTTCTTCAACTGCTCAACTAACTGATCGAACATATTTACGGCTTGTTGCCTACCAGTCCATTCCAGGCTGGTGCGTAACAGGTAACGCTCGGTGCACATTTCCAGAACCGGGCCGACGTCCTGGCTCATACCGCCGTGAACCAGAACCAAAGAGGCCTCCAGCTTGCGGCGCGCATGCTCTGGAACATCCTCAAAGGTAAGCACCGTATGCTGCGGCAATAAGCATCCATTGCTAATGCCAAACTCCGGATCGCCTTCCTTCGCGCGGGCGGCTTGAATCAATTTGATGCCGGGCCACACTCCGCCGGAATCCTGCCAACCGCCGCCGGAGCCGCCTAACCATTCGCCAAGAATCGCGCGGACGGCTACTTGTCTGCGGTCTTTCTCTTCAAGAGGACCAGTGAGTGCCCGAATCTGACGTGTGGCCCGCATGCAAACTGAAATGAGACTTGCCAACAGATTCGTACTAACGGCAAAGCGGCTTCCTTTGGGAATGTCGTTCACTTGACTTACCAGTTCCAGACCGCAATCTGTGCGCCCGGTAAGGCGCGCCAGAATGCTGCTCAATGATTGGCCGCTGCCCTCAAGGCCAGCAGGGATAAGTCCGCTGGCTATTAACGCCGCTTTTAGCAAGCCCAGATAATCGCCTGCGAAATCGAAAATTTCATCCAGCGAAGTGATATCAGCCTGGGCAGCCAAATCCACGCTGACAAGGCGCAGCACAGGTTGGTCAATCACACGCAAGAAGGCTTCGACAGGTGGGCGCGGAACTTGCCCACTGCCACAAACAGCCAGATCCACAGAAATGTTTAGAACTCGCGCGCCTTCCGGGTAGTCCATTGCCAGAAAGAAAATGTCACTCCAGGCGCTGTGGCTCAAGTCCATGCGCACGGGAGTCGTTTCATGCAATACCGGGAAAGGCGGACCTTGGAGAAGGGCAGGGTCCAGCCGCAAAGGGTAATCTTCCTGATGGCCAGCGCGGAACATCCATTGATTGCCAGGAAACTGGCGCACGCTTTGGCGCACCTGATCTGCTAGTGTTTCAAAAGCTAAGCCACGGTAAGCTGCACCCAAAGCGCTGGAAAGTGGCGCGCTGGAACCCTGCTGCTGTTGAGCGGATAAAAGTTCCTGCACCGCCTTCTCAAAATGACGGGAGCGTATTTGCTCAATGGAACTGTAAGGGATAAGGCTGGCTCCACTGGCCGCAGGTGCAATTTGGAAACGATGAAGAGAAGACAGAAACACCAGTGCTCGCACCTTTTCATAAAGGCTACTGGTTTGGCGGCGAAACTCTTCTAATTCGTTGGCTGCCTCTTGCAATTGCGCAAGGCTTTTTCCAGAAACCCAATGATCGAATGCGAAGTTTCGGATTTCTGGTCGGCCACTCCTGATTAGCTCAGTCACCTTCATCGGGCAGCCAGTTCCAGAAGCATGGAAAGTACTTCTTCCCTGTCCGGTCCTCCCAACCCCAAAGCCAGTTGTGCCTGCAGCAGTCCGTATTTGCTGCCAATGTCAAAGCGCCGGCCAGGTAGTACTGCGGCCAAATATCGTTCCCGCTTTGCCAGAATTTCCAGGGCGAAGGAGAGGTTTGGAACTGGTTGTTTAGCGTCGAAGAGTTCCACAAGAATCTGCATCAACGTCGGCGTGAAGATATGCATTCCGAAGAAGCAAAGATACTGGCCCTGGCGCAATCCAGGAGCCCACAACTCGCGCTCCGCCTCCGTGGGCGTAGGTTTTTCCATTACTTTATCCACCTGATAAAGCTTCACTGCACCAGCATTGGAAACGGCCTTACCACCCACCGCGCCAAAGTAAGGCAATAAAGATTCGCGAGTTGACTGGACGGCGCTGATGCTGCATCCATGTTCCTGATGAACCTCAACCAGCGATTCCACCAACGTTCTGGCGGCTTGCTTTTCGGCCATATAGAAATGGTCACCCACCATATGAAGGAACGGCTGATTTCCCACGAATTCGTGGGCTGCAAAAATCGCGTGCGCATACCCTTGCGGATTTTTCTGCTCAATCAGGACGACCCGCTGGCCAGATTCTTCAATCAACGATCTATAGGAATCTCCAGCACCTGCAGGGAGGATGAAGGCGACCTGATCGGCAATGCCGCTGACAAGTTCCAACAGGAATTCAATCATTCTTGTCCGCTTCCCATCATGCGTGGTCAGGGTTTGGTCAAGAATGTGGCGTTGGCCGCGTGCCGCTGCAGTAATTACTGCTTTTAATTTCATTGTTCCTCTTGAACAACCTGTTCTTTCATGGATGGCGGCTTCACAGGTGCTTCTTTATTCAAGGGCACATCACAGGCGCAGCAATCGCTGCATCGTTTGCATTTGTCGCAAATGTGCAAAGTACAAGCATCTTTGGTACACCAGTTACAGATCTCCATCGACGTTTCTTCACAAATACTGCAACGGAAAGAAAGGGGGCCACTCACTGAATCATTTTCTCCTTACGTTTGCGGGTTGGGTGGACGCTACTCTGCACTTCTGCGCCTCTTTTGCCATTACGCTCATTTCCGTTTCCCGGTAATTGGCCAAATCAAGGACATATTGTTGCAACTTCGTGCGGGCGGTGGCGTTGTCTGAAACCGCAGTCATCAGCAAATCGGCAAGCTCAGGATTCTGGTACTTCCGCACGCCTTGTTCCAGCGAACCAATTTGTGTTTCCAGCCATTGGATACGCAGATAAGTATCAAGGGCAGCTGAGAGCTTTTGAGGATCAGCAGAGAACTGCTTGGCTGAAATTACGACGTAGTCCACACCGTTTTTGATTCTCTCCAATTGGTAGATATAGGCAGGCGGTGCGCCATTGCTGGTCCATTCCGCCGGGCTAACCCGAGTCATGATCGGACTTAATCGCTGTGTTGCCTCAGCCACGGTTTGGGCAAGCCTGCGCGCATCCCATTCCGGCGGCAATTCTTGCGCTCCACACATGGCCATCGCACAAAGGGAGAGCAGGGTTCTAAATAATGTGAGTCTCGCCACCCCCACAGTTTCTCATGGATTGAAGTTTGATCGTTCTTGCCAAGACCTGATAAGTTGAATGCCTATGGCTGAAAGTAATGTAACGGTCTTGACTCGGCGGAGCTTCCTGGCATTTTCCAGCGCTAATTCTATTCTTGCCCAGCGCCGTGTGCCTCCCAACATAGTCATCATCCTTGCTGACGACCTGGGGCATGGTGACCTTACCTGCTATAACCAGAATTCGAAAATCCCAACCCCCAATATGGACCGCATCGCTTCGCAAGGCATGCGTTTTACAGACGCGCATACGCCCTCAGCCGTTTGTTCCCCAACACGCTATGGCTTGCTCACTGGCCGCTATAGTTGGCGCACAAGGCTTAAGCTCGGAGTGCTGGACGGGTTTGATCCACCGCTCATCGATGCAAGCAGACTAACCCTGCCGAAGCTTTTGAAACGCCACGGCTACTCCACGGCTTGCGTTGGTAAGTGGCACCTTGGAATGAGTTGGTTTCGTAAAGACGGCACTCCAGTGCCTGAAAAATCCCCAACCATGAGCCCCGCGCGGCCGGGTGATGACGTTGATTACGAGCGGCCACTTACTGGGGGTCCAAACGATGTGGGCTTCGACACTTATTACGGCATTTCAGCTTCGCTGGACATGTCCCCATACTGTTTCATCGACAATCGCAGTGTGGTGGGCCGTCCCAATGTCTCCTTTCCTGCTGACCGCAACATCTTTAGTAATACATCCGCCGGGATGCGAACCAAGGAATTCACTTTGGAGGGCGTGCTGCCAGTTTTTAGGAACAAGGCAACAGAGTTCATTGCGAAACAGCGTGGCACTGGCAGTCCGTTCTTCCTCTATATGCCCCTTTCCGCGCCGCATCTTCCAATTGTTCCTAACAAGGAATTCGAAGGCCGCAGCAAAGCAGGGAAGTACGGAGATTTCGTAGTTGAGGTGGACAACACGGTGGGAGCAGTGATGGATGCTTTGACTCAAAACGGGTTCGGCGAAAATACCCTGCTGATTCTTACAAGCGACAATGGCGGGCTTTGGCATTGGTGGGATTTTCAGGAACCAGACGATGTATCCGGTGGTCGAATCACTCCCCGAGGTCAAACGGTGAAAGCGTTCGGACATCAGAGCAACGCTAATCTACGTGGCACCAAGGCCGATATTTGGGAAGGTGGCCATCGTGTTCCTTTCTTGGCCCGTTGGCCAGGCAAAATCAAGCCGGCATCCGTAAGCAGTCAAACCATCTGCCTGACCGATATGATGGCAACCTGTGCGGCAATCCTCGGGGCAAAGTTTCCCGAAGATTCAGCTGAGGATAGTTTCAGCTTGTTGCCTGTTTTTCGAGATGCCAACAAGAAAGTTCGCGAACATGTCATCTTGCATTCCCATCATGGACGATTCGCAATTCGGCAGGGAGATTGGAAATATGTGCCAGAGCGAGGATCAGGCGGTTTTTCGCAACCACGCGACATCACTCCTAAGGATGGTGAACCTTCAGGGCAGTTGTTTAATTTGCGATTGGACCCAAAAGAGACGCGAAATGTCTTCGCCGAAAATCTACAAATTGTTACCCGCCTGAAGGCGCTGCTTGAAAAATGTCAAAGCGATGGAAGAACCAGACCGAAATCTGTTTGATTCCTTCACCACCACTTCCGATACAATAATCCCTGATGCCAATACTTAAACCTAATCGCCGTGATGTTGCCCGAGTAGCGCTAACCTCTACTGCCCTTTCTTATTCCCGAATCCTTGGTGCCAACGAGAAAGTGAACTTCGGCCTGATCGGCGCAGGGGGCCGTGGCAAAGGCGTGATGGGCACGTTTCAGAAAACCGGGCGCGTCAATGTAACCTCCGTTTGCGATGTTTATGACGCGCGGATTGATCAGGCGCAGACGCAGGCTCCGGGGGCCAAAGGATTTAAGGAACATCGCAAGCTGCTGGAATCGAAAGATGTGGATGCGGTTCTTATCGCCACTCCCGATCATTGGCACACCGGTGTTGCTATTGATGCGCTGAATGCCGGCAAAGACGTCTATGTGGAAAAGCCGCTGACGTTGAAAATTGAAGAAGGCCCACTGATCGTGAAGGCAGCACGGGTCAACAATCGTGTCTGTCAGGTAGGTATGCAGCAGCGTTCTGGGCAGCACTATCTGCAAGCTAAGCGTGAGTATTTCGACACAGGCAAATTAGGCAAGATCACCCTGGCGCGGACTTGGTGGCATGGCAACGGTGCGCACTTGCAAAAGGCCCCTGCTGCATTGGCAACCCAGCCTTCCAATCTGGATTGGGCGCGCTTTCTTGGTCCGTTGAAGTGGCGTGATTGGGATCCTCAACAGTTCTGGAATTTCCGCGCGTTCCTCGATTTCGGCGGTGGGCAGGTTACCGACCTTTTTACCCACTGGATAGACGTTGTGCATATGATGATGGGCCAGGATAATCCCACTGCGGCTGTTGCTTCCGGTGGCATCTACCATTACAAAGACGGACGCACCGCGCCGGACACAATCAACGTGCTGCTGGAATATCCTGCCGAATGGACAGCAACCTTTGAAGCCACTCTTGCCCCTGGGATCACAGGCGCTGGCGTGGAAATTTGCGGCACCGAAGGACGCATCCATATTACTCGCGGACAGTATGAGTTTTTCTCGAAAGAGCGCGGCGCACCCTCAGTTGTTGTCAAGAGCCCGCGCGACCAGACCATTGACCACGTGGAAAATTTTCTCGATTGCGTGGTTAGCCGCAAGCTTCCAAACGGTGATGTTTACATTGGCCACCGCTCCGCTGCTGCTTCGCATTTGGGTAATATTGCTTACGTCCAAAAGCGCCGTTTGAAATATGATCCCCTCAGGGAGGAGATACTTCCGCTATAATTCGTAGCGATGCAGAACTCTTCAACCACCAGGCGGCAAGTGCTGCGAACAGCAGCGGCCATGACGGCTGCTTCCTATTCCCGTATCCTTGGCGCTAACGATCGCATTCAGTTAGGACTAATTGGTGCTGGCGAGCGCGGCTTCTACGTGATGACCCAATTCCAGGGCACCAATCAGGTGGATGTAACCGCTGTGGCGGACATCTACAGTCCGAAACTGGACCGTGCTCAGGGCAAAGCTCCCAGCGCTAAAGGATATGCCGATCACCGGAAGCTGCTTGAACAGAA
>JAYUSZ010000436.1:0-7184 GCA_043755435.1 Bryobacterales bacterium
GATAGCAGCGCCCGGATTCCAACGATCCCCAAAATCAAACCGAGGATGGAGCCTGCTATGGCGAGTAACATGCTTTCAGTTAGTAACTGGCGAATTACACGACCGCGACCAGCACCAATTGCACAACGGATGGCGATTTCCCGCTTCCTTGCGATAGATCGCGCCAAAAGGAGATTGGCAACGTTTGCGCAGGCAATCAACAGAACCATGCCGACCGCAGCGATTAAAACAAGCAACCCCTGGCGGACATCGCTTACCAAAGCTACGCGCAGAGACTCCACTGTAAAACTCTGGTCCTTGCCGAAATCGGGGAATTTCTGACGGAACTCACCCGCCGAGATATTCATGCGAGCCTTGGCCTGCTCCAATACAATTCCAGGTTTCAATCGACCCGCAGAGCGGAAGTAATGTCCCTGATCACTCGAGTTTGGGTCAAGTTGAAAAGGCGTCCAAACGTCGGGGGAAGCGCCGAAATCGCGGAAATCGAAGTTAGAACTGACTACTCCGATTACAGCATGAGGCTTACCGCCAAGCTCAATACTTTTCGACGTGATCTGAGGATCGGAGGCGAATCTTCTGATCCACAAAGCTTCGCTGATTAATGCAACTTCGCCCCCATTGGGAAGGTCCTCTTGATTTGAGAAAGCACGGCCAAGAATAATGGCAGCGCCAAATAACCGGAAATATGCGGCGCTGACCTGAGAGTAGCGAAGTTGTTCGGGAAGTTCGCCACCGGTCAGATTGATTGCGCCGGTTCGGAATGCCGCGACATCCCCGGTGATGCTGGTTTGCTGAGCATAGTGAGCAAACTTCGCAGGCGAAGCACCTTCATCTGCGCCCTGGGGGAGTGGATACTTAGTTTGGAAGAGAACGATGTTTTCCGCGTCCGGAAAAGGAGACGGCTTCAACAATACAGTATTTACTAGCGAAAAGATGGCGGTGTTGAGGCCAATGCCCAACGCCAAAGCTGCAACGGCCGAAGCAGTGAAAGCTGGATTCATCCGAAAAAGACGGAGCGATTGTCTTAGGTCCTGCAGAAAGCTATCCATAGCGGTTTGACTATAGACGAATCCCGCCGGGAAATGTTCCAGTTGAATTGGAGATAATGGCTTTTAATAGATGAGCCCAACCCAGCAAAAGCTGGCGGACGCGATCCTTTCCCTGGAACTTGAGCCGGAGTTAATTGAACTTCGCGCCAACCAGATTCAAGTGGATATGGTTAAACGTTCTGCCCATATGAAGGATGCGAATTTTCGGGGCATTCACACGCGGGACCTTGAGTTTTTGTTCGATTCTTATGACAGCAGATTCCTGGCTGGGCTGGTTCGCCGATCCCTCGAAGGGGCACCATTGCGATTCCGTTTGGCTCCGCGCATGACACGCTCCGGTGGAATGACTACTCGATTCCGGTCGCGAACCGGAGCAGTGCGCTATGAAATCGCCATTGCCAGTAGTATGTTGTTCGACGGATTTGAAGATGACGATCGCGACGTTACCGTGTGCGGCTGGCCCTGCGCCACACGTCTGGAAGCACTGCAACGAATTTTTGAACACGAACTGGTTCATCTGTGCGAACAAATTTGTTGGGTGTATAGTGATTGCGCAGCGCCGCGATTTCAGAATATTGCTTCCCGCCTATTTCGCCATAGCGCACATACTCACAACTTAGTAACCAGACGCGAACGTGCTGCGGTATCAGGCATACGTCCAGGGGCTTTGGTCGAGTTTGAAGTGGATGGGCGGCGGCTCAGCGGGGTAGTGAATCGCATTACCAAAAGGGCAACAGTGTTAGTTGAGGATGCAGCGGGGAGAAAATTCAATGATGGGCTGCGATACTTGACTTACTATGTCCCGCTGCAGGCTTTGGTTGTTACAGGAAAAAATGCTTCGTAAAATTTTGGTTTGGGCAATTCTGTACTCGCTGAACATTCAGGCGCAGCCCGGCAGTATTCGACGGCTGGATGGTTCGAAGATCACAATCCAGGAAGCAGATGCCTTCGCCCGGAAAACCTTGGAGGCGGCGCAAGTCACTGGGGCGCAGATCGTGGTGCTGGATAAAGGCCGCGTGGTTTGGAGTCAGGCGTTTGGGTTGCGCCGTAAGGAACCGGAGTTGCCGATGGACCACGAAACCACCACCTGGGCGGCTTCCATCACGAAAGGCGTTTTTGCCACGTATGTGATGCAGCTTGTGGAAAGAGGCGAATTTCAATTGGACGTCCCCGTGGCGATACAGTTGAAGGAGCCGCTGAATACGTATGAACCCTATCGTGAAACGGGATCAGTTTTGGTGAACGATCCGGCCTGGCTTACTGTCACCCCGCGAATATTACTGGCACATACTTCAGGATTGGCCAATTTTGCATTCCTTGAACCCGACAAGAAAATGCACTTAAGTTTCAAGCCTGGAACACAATTTCGGTATTCTGGCGAAGGTATCAACTTAGTGCAGTTTCTCATTGAACAGCAAAAGAAACGGCCCCTGCAGGACTTAATGCAGGAGTCTTTGTTTGCACCATTGGGGATGAGGCGGACCGGCATGATCTATCGGGCAGAATTTGCTGACAACGTTGCCGATCGATATGGGGCAAGCGGAAAGTTTCTTTCGCAAACCAAGCGATTTCCCGCGCGTGGAGCTGGCAACATGACGGCCAGTGCCGAAGATCTTGGTCGCTTTGCCGCTGGGCTTTTGTCGGGCAAAATACTTAAGCAGCAAACTCGCAAGCAGATGCTAAAGCCTTTTATTCGAATTCGGTCCGTGCATCAATTTCCTTCGGCGGGCGATGCACCGGAAAGTGCGGAAACCACCGCTGTTGGGTTGGCGTATGGAATAGGTTGGGGTTTACTAACTAAGACACCCTTTGGTCCTGCATTTTTCAAGGAAGGGCACGGCGACGGAGCGCAAAACTATATGATCTGTTTTGAGCGCCGCAAAGCCTGCATGATTCTACTTACTAACAGCGATAACGGCGAACTTGCTTTCCGGCCTCTTCTGGAAACTGTCTTCGGGAACACCGTTACGCCCTGGGAGTGGGAAGGTTATACGCCTGCGTATATTGAAGCCCACCGCTAAAGAGGGCAGCACGAATTGCTATCATGCAATTTATCTATGCACCAGTTACGCCTGACGATACTTCTTGCCTTGGTCCTAAACCTTTGCTTGTTCGCCCAACCTTTGAGCCCTAAATTATGGCAGAGCCTCAATTGGCGATCTATTGGGCCATTCCGCGGCGGTCGTACCGTTGGTGCCACAGGGGTTCGCAGCCAACCCAACGTGTTCTATATCGGAGTGAACAATGGTGGCGTATGGAAAACCAACGACTACGGACGCACCTGGAAACCACTGTTTGACAAAGAACCTACCGGTTCCATTGGCGACATTGCCGTTTCACAATCGAACCCGAACATTCTTTACGCAGCTAGCGGCGAAGGCTTGCAGAGGCCCGATCTTTCCGTTGGCGATGGTGTGTATAAATCCATTGACGGCGGGACGACCTGGCGCAATATGGGACTTCGTGACGCACAACAAATCGCCTCTGTGATTGTTGATCCACGCGATCCGAATCGTATCTTTGTAGCAGCCCTGGGACATCCCTACGGTCCTAACACCGAACGTGGGATCTACCGTTCTCTAGATGGGGGAGAGACGTGGCAGCGTGTCCTATACAAAGACGAAAACACCGGCGCTATGCAAGTTGAGTTCGACCCTCAGGACGCAAAGACTTTGTACGCCAGCCTTTGGGCCGGTCGTCAGGGGCCCTGGGAAAATGGAGCATGGAACGGCTTAGGCAGCGGGCTTTTCAAATCCATCGATGGCGGAACCACGTGGACGCAACTTACTCAAGGGTTGCCCACAATCGCGCAGGGCTTGGGGCGCATCGGTATAGGTGTTGCGTTCAGCAACCCACAAATCATTTATGCCACCGTGGACGCCGATGCTCAATTCGCCGGCATCTACCGATCCGACAATGCAGGCATTAACTGGCGGCGAGTAACTGGCGATCGCAGGTTATGGGGCCGTGGTTCTGACTTTGCTGAGGTGCGCCCAAAGCCGAATGACCCCGAAACCGTATATGTGGCCAATACTGGTTCCTATGTCTCCACCGACGGCGGGAGGACATTCAAAGGTTTCAAGGGTGCACCCGGCGGTGACGACTATCATCGCATTTGGATCAATCCAGATCATCCCGAAGTAATGTTGTTCGCAGCTGACCAAGGTGCGGTGATTACCGTTAACGGTGGAGAAACCTGGAGTTCCTGGTACAACCAACCCACTGCGCAGTTCTATCACGTATCAACCGACAATCAATTTCCTTACTGGGTTTACGGCGGCCAACAGGAAAGCGGCTCAGCAGGTGTAGCTAGTCGCGGAGATTATGGCGCTATCACCTGGCGTGATTGGCGTACGGTAGGCGTTGAGGAATACGGCTACGTGGCCCCTGATCCATTAGATCCAAACATTATCTATGGCGGTAAATTGACTAAGTTTGATAAGCGCACAGGGCAGGTGCAGAACATTGCTCCAGAGGCTGTGCGACGCGGTAAATACCGGGCACTTCGCACAGCACCAGTGCTGTTTTCTCCAGTAGATTCGCACTTACTCTACTATGCCGGTAACGTGTTATTCAAGACAACGACAGGCGGAAAATCCTGGCAAGTAATCAGTCCCGATTTAAGCCGCGAGAAGACGGAAGTGCCAGCCAGCATTGGCATTTATCGCACTGCTGAAATACAGCAAATGGCGCGCCGTGGCGTTATCTACACGGTTGCTCCATCGTTCAAAACTGTTAATACCATCTGGGCGGGGACTGACGACGGATTGATTCATATTACTCGCGATGGAGGTCAGAAATGGACGAACATCACGCCGCCACAGTTATCCAGTTGGAGCAAAGTGTCACTCATGGAAGCTTCGCACTTCGATGATCAAAGCGCCTATGCAGCAGTGAATCGTTTCCGTTTGGACGATCTGCATCCCTATATCTACAGCACGCACGATAGCGGCAAGACATGGAAACTGATCGTCAATGGCATTCCGAATAACGAAGTGGTGAATGCAATTCGGGAGGATCCCAAGCGCAAAGGCATGCTTTACGCTGCTACGGAACGTTCAGTGCATTTTTCGCTTGATGATGGTGAACATTGGTTGCCACTACGCCTGAACATGCCCGCAACCTCGATCCGAGACATCGTGGTTCATGACGATGATCTAGTGGTTGGCACCCATGGGCGAGGGTTCTGGATTCTGGATAATATCTCAGCACTCCGGCAACTCAGTGTGATGGTTGCATCATCGGGCGATCACCTATTCAAACCCCAATTGGCTTACCGCGTGCGACGTAGCGTGAACACCGACACACCCATTCCACCAGAAGAGCCGATGGGGCAGAATCCTCCCGATGGCGCGATGATTGACTATTTTCTGGATAACGATGTTTATGGTGTTGTGACTCTGGAAATTCTTGACTCCCAGAAAAAGTTAGTACGAAAATTCACTAGCGCTGACCCTCTGGAGACTATCGACGAAAGCAAACATGCCTACCCTGCCTATTGGTTTCGCCAGCCTCGCAATCCTTCAACCAAGGCTGGAATGCAGCGTTTCGTCTGGGATTTGCACTATCCCCCGCCAGAAGGCTTTCCTCGAACCTATCCGATATCGGCCATTTTTGGCGATACACCAACTGAACCTTCAGGCCCACTTGTTAGGCCTGGCACCTACAACGTTCGCCTAACCATTGGTGCAAAGCAGTTGGAGCAACCACTAACCATCCGCATGGATCCACGCGTGAAAGCTTCCACCCCGGACATTCAGAAAATGTTTGAAGCATCATACCGCTGTTATGAGAATATTTCCCGAATCCGTCGAAGCCCGGCGGACTCCGAACTCAACAAATTAGCAGGTGAACTGCTTGAAGTGATGAATATTGTGGAGGAATCAGACGCTGCTCCTACATCGCAGGCACTAGACGCCATAAATCGCCTTGATAAAGCGGTAACGGACCGGATGATGGCTATTGCCAAAGCGAAGTAAATCGATTTACTGAGCTGAATTCAACGCCCCATTACGGCAGGAGCGGCATATTCCGAAGGTACTGCCGTTTCCAATAATGTTAATGCAGCGGTTTGTAATGCTGGCCAGTTCTGCAGGACTTAACGCTGCTATGCGGAATGGAGTTTCTACCACCTGAAGGACTCCGGCACCATTTTGGTAAACGTTGGTTCCATATGCCAGCATGCCTGTTGCAAGCGGAAAACTCGAGGTTCCCACTAGAGCTGCACTATTCGTACAACTGGTTCCGGTGAAGTTGGCACTGGCGGCTGCGCTCACCAATTTGATCACAACAGAATTAGGGCGAACACCCGTATTTGTATTGCTGAGTAAGTCGTTATTCACCGACAAAGAGGCAATTGCATTCGGAGTCAGCAGACAGGAACAACAGGAGACTAACTGTTCATCCGGGGAGAATGCATAAACGTTGACGCAAATATTGCCCACTGCACCTCCGAGTCCTGGACCGTTTAGGGATGAACCATTGGCTCCGGTGTTAGTCATGTTAATCACTGCGTCGCCCGAAGTCAGGTTCGAGGAGTACCTCACTTGTAAGGTATCGGGGGGAACCACAAATGGGCTAATGTTTGTTGGATCGCTTGCGGAATCATTGGCAGTGTTCGTTTGACCACCACCAGAAACAGTAGCAGAATTGGTGAGGCTTGGGGATGCATCCGATGCAACGTTTACGGCTAACGTGATTTCCGGGAGGGAATTGCCCGCCGGTACAATGGCAGCGCTGGTGCAACTAATAGTAAGTGTGTTACACGTCCAACCACTACCAAATAGGGCGGTAACTGTTAATCCTGCTGGAAGTGAATCTTGAACCGTCACAACCGCGCCAGATGTTGCGGCCGAGCCGGAGTTAGTGACATTGAGTTTGTAGATCGCACCCAATTGTCCTTGGGTGAAATTGCCGGTATGAGACTTTCTAATTGTCAGGTCGGGCTGGGATAGGATTGCGGTGGAATCAAATGCCGTGTTGTTGGCAATAGTATCTTCGAGGGCTGCGGAAAATACTGTGACTACGTTCACCAATGGACTCGTAACGTTGATAGCCACGCTGACAATAACTATGAGCGAAGGATAACTATCCCCTGCCGCCAACTCGTCGACACGCGTGCATGTTGGCAAGGAG
>JAYUSZ010000437.1:0-18869 GCA_043755435.1 Bryobacterales bacterium
GACGTGGACGCTGCTGGCATGTCGAAATTCGTGCTGGAAATCCCCATTACGCACGAACTGTTGCTCCCCATTTTGGAAGTGGTGCCGCTGCAACTGCTGGCATATCACATTGCTGTCAGGCTGGGAAAAGACGTGGATCAGCCTCGCAATCTGGCCAAGAGCGTTACGGTCGAATAGTTTTCACGGGAGAAAGTTTCAGGCGGATTCCGAACTTGCTTTTCGGAGTAATTTTCAATGGCAGGATTCCGCCTGCGTCTGTCATCTTCTCTTCCAGTTCCCTGTCGTCCGATTCCACATCATAAGCAGTGTTGGGCTTCAATCCCAATAGATAAAGCGTTTCCCCCGTCTCAGTTTCCGCGTCAATCCGCAAATTCTGTTTGTAGAAATAAATCATCGTCCCGGCAATTTCAATGGGCTTGGGATCCGACCCCATTTTCAAATCCTTACGAACCCCATCTTCAAACATCTGCGCCTGTTGACCGGAAAAATGGAACCAGGACGCCTCATCGTCCCAACTGGATCGCAGCGCCAGTTTCCCGGACGCCGAGTGGTGCTGAAACAGCGGCAGATGATAATAGCTCAAACCCGGCTGATAAGGATTCGCCCACAAAAACTCATAGGCAACGCCGAACACACCGCGCATTGTAAAGCGGTCGTGAATCAGCCAGCTCTGCACAAACTGGGTTTCCTGAGCATTGGTGTCGTAAGCCACCATAGCCAAATCCCCAGCGCGGCTGAGGGCCGCCACTTTCATGTCCGGTTCGCCATCAGAGGTGTAATAGGGAATTCGGTATTCATTCTCCGCCGCAGGGAAAATGGCAGGATAGTAGGTCAGAATATGGTAGGCGGGCAGTTCCTTGAAATACTTGGCCGCATCCTCCCGCAAATCCACATTCGTGCTGTCGCGCAAGGCGTGCAGCATCTCAAACATGGCATAACTTTCCTGCCTGGGAACATCTTTAGTGCCAGTCCGCAGCCCCGGAGCCATCTGCTTGCGCCACCATTCGTTCACCACCTGCTTAAGCTGTGCCTCAGTGGTGTTAGGACCGTGTCCTACAAGCGTTATCAGCGCCAGCACGCGATCCCGAACCTGAGGAATGGTCTGAGCCTTCTCCAGGGCCGACGCACCTCGTATAAGCTTGTCGGCAAGGGTTTTCGATTGCGCTGGGGTCAAAATCGGCTGGCACCAGTCAAAAACCATTGCCAACTGCCGTAAATCCTTCGATTGCGGGTTCAAAGCCCAATCCACTGCCTGCTTGCCAAACTCTTTCGAACCCGAAATCTGATAGTAGAGCCCCCATGCAAACCCGGGCTCAGGCATTTGCGCTTTCCCGGCGATCAAGGTCTCCAATTGCCGCCAACGAGACGAATCCCGCTCCCGCTCCCTCTGCAGCAGCCGCAACCGCCGGGGAGGCAGCAAAAGGCGTGGATGCTCCGTAGATACGGACAAATCCTCCTCGGGAGGCTTCTCTGCAACAACGGCTTCCTGCGCATTTGCAGGCAAAAGTGCCAATAAGAGGAGAATAAGACGAGTAAGCCGGTTCATGAAGTGACTTGACCTCATTGTGTCACACCGACACACCTGGGGGCACGCATGACCCTGATCCAAACTTTCTTTGGCGAAAGACTTGATTTCTTTTCAATGGTTTGCTGCAATATGGACGTTGGTAGTTTACATGCTACTTAACAACGTGAACTTGAGGAAGTTCAATTTTAACCAGCCCTCTGAGGCAATGGACAATCTAGAAGAAGCGAGTGGGCTGAATGACAGCGTGCTTGCGGGAGCCGGTAAACATTTTAGAACCGCTCCTTCTACTGATTGCAAGTTGCATCAGAGGGAATTTTTTAGCAATCCTCGAAATTTTGGCTTTTTAGATTTTATGAGAACGGCTTCGCATCCCACCGCGGGGTAGCAAGCTCCGGTGGAGTGACTTCCTGGTTCTGAAATGTTTGGACGCGGGACGGATTCAGGAAGGTTTAGGTATTTTCAGTCTCCCGGCGCAAGCACCCTTGCCCGCCTTGGGCGGGCCGTATCGGAAACAGGTTCCCTAGACTACATACCCTGTTTCCGATACGGCTTTTTCTCCAACGACGAATCGCCGGAAAACTTGTGCTACCAGCTCAGCGTGCCGGTACGAGGCTCTTCCACCAGATTTGGCAGATAGAGCGTTTTGCATTTCTCACAACGGTAAACCTCGGCATTAGCACCGAAGGCCGTCTTCACTTCTTCCCCAAACAAAAACCAGCGTTTCAAATGGCCAACGCAGAGTTTCCCCTTTTCGTTCTTCTCACCACAAGCCCGCATGCGAGGAACACGGCGTAGCACTTTGGTGCCATCGGCCAGGGTCTTCAACAGTTCGCCAGGGGGAACGGGTTGGCCCAGCACTGCGTACTTCGGGGTCGCCATAGGATTGAAGTATCGAGTATATCAGACGGCCTGGTGAAACGGATTGACAGAAAGATCCGGAGGAAAGATCCGGGTGGAAAGATCCGGGACGGAAAGATCCGGGGAAAGATCCGGGACGGCGGGGAAAGATCCGGGAGGAAAGATCCGGGAAAGATCCGGGACGGTGGTAACAACTCCAGCCGGGCCTAAGATCCGGGGCCTGGCCCAGGGCCTAAGATCCGGGGCCTAAGATCCGGGACGGTGGTAACAATTAGAGCCGTATATGGGCACCCGCGATTTCCTGTTCGTGAAATCCGGTACAGGGGGTGCAATTCATTTGCGAGTCTTCCGTTAGTAGGCAATCTTCATTTGAATTGCTGCCGTCCCGGATTTCGCAGGCCGCGCCACCGTTTTTGGGTTCAGGATCTCATCGGGTCGACCGTCGAATTGTTACCACCGTCCCCGGATCTCCCGTCCCCGGATCTCCCGGATCTTTACCGTCAGACGGCCTGGTGAAACGGATTGATCACCGTTACGCCAGAGATCACTTGGCCGTGGTTGAGATCTTCAGAGTAAAGCGTCTTAGCACCCATGCGGCGTGCGGAGACGATGACCAGGGCGTCCCAGAAAGAGATTTTAGAGTTGTGAGAAAGCCAGCCGGCTTCTTCAATTGCAGCAGCGTCAACGGTGAAATACGGCCACTCGGCTAGGTCCCGAACATACCCAATCACGGCCTCTGTGCCGTGACCATATTTGCGGGTCAGGGTAACAAAGAACTCTTGCAACACTTGCGTACTTAAACACAATAGGTCTTCTGAAATCAGCCGGTCATACAACTTTCTGGATGTGAGTTGGCGCGAATCGGTTCCGGCAGTAAACGCGTACACAAGGATGTTTGTATCAACAAACTCCAAGCTTTCAGCGACGCTCATATATTTCGTCGCGGTTGAACGGTTGCATCTCGAAGTTCAGGCGGGTTGAAAGCAAACGCTGTCTCGCCTGTTCCCTTCTGGACGACTGGTTGATCTTTGATTCCAGAAACTCTCGCACCATTTGGTTTACTGAGGTGTTCTGGTCAATGGCCAGTTTTCGTGCTTCTTTGAGAAGCTCGTCTTCGATTACTAGGGTCAGGTTTGCCACAGGATCAGTGTAGCACGGAATCGATGGCGACATCCCCAGCATTCCATTAAGGGATTACAGGCTACTTTGAAATTTAAGTAAATCCAGAGGACCAGGTTTTATATATGGGATAAAGAGGGATGCTGTAGAAGAACGATGGAGGCAAGTGAACCGTGTGTAGCGTGACGGGATGTTCCAGGCCGCCAGTTCTGCGGGATCCCAGCTTCTTGGAATAGCGGGACGCCAAGGCTGGGAATAGAGTGTTTGGGCGAATAGCGCAACCGGAAACGCCAACCACCACTAGAGACAGCACAGGAAATAGCATCAGTCCACTTGTGGCTTCGACCAACCGGATTTCTCATTTCGCCCTCCGTGATGAGGCGAGTATAATCAGCCACGGCTACGAATTCCAGGGTGATAGTACTCAATCGTACTCAATCCGGTCAGTGTTCTCGAAATGGATAGTTCGTCTAAACACTCAGAACAATGACGTTTTTCGCCGGGGCCAAGTCTCGGGGCTAAACGGGTTTGTGGCAGGTTGGGAGCTTCAGAATCACTTCGACTCCCGGGCCTTCCTCAACAGCGTCTGCCAGTTGACAATCACCTCCAACCTCTGCGATCCCTGGTCCACCGCCGTCCTCACAAGGAACCGGTTGCCGCCTGGTGCCACCGCATAGGGAAACGTGCTTTGGTTCACGGGCAACGGAAACAGCTCGCGGGGCATGGACGGCTCAACGGCATTCGCGCCCAGCTTTACGCCTGCCGCCATCAGCTTTGCATCCACCGACAGGAAATACAACTCCCGCCCATCCGGACTCCATTCCGGGTACCTGCCGCCACCAGTGGAAATCTGCCACTTTCCCCGAGGTTCAGGGAAAGCCTGGACATAAATCTCATCCCGGCCCGACTCGTCCGATTGGTAGGCCACCCAGCGTGGATTGAGTTCGGGGGAGAATCGCCCCCCATATTCTGAGAATCGTGTTCGAAGGTAGGGACGCGACTTCCCGGTCTCGAATTTGCCGTCTGGCGTCACAGGAAGAACCCACAGATCACGGTTCGTGTCCGGCGCCAACTCATGATAGAGAATCCATCGACCGTCGCGCGACCAATCCGTGGGCCGCTGCGAGTTGGGGGAACTGGTCACCCGCTCCTCGGCTCCCGCTCCGCTCGCGTCCTTGCGGAAAATGTTCGGCGGTCCCGAGCCCGCATTGAAAATCAAATAGCGGCTATCCGGCGACCAAACCGGAAACCCAACGCCGCCCTCAATGTAGGTGAACCGGCTCCACGAATCCCGTTCTACATTGGCCATCCACAAGTCATAGTCCGCGGAAAGCCGGGATGCGACAACATGACGCCCATCAGGCGAGATCCGCACCACCCCGTGCATCGCAATAGGTCCAAATTGGGACTGCGGCTTGCCCGTACGGTCAGCCCATGTAAACCGGGACAGGCCCGCAGTCTGGCCATAATAGAGCAAAACTCCTCCCGACACTTTGTACCCGCCACCCACTGGATCCACGATGGGCTCCGGCTCTCCGGACAGTTGGAGACGGTCAGCATCAAAACGCTGGGCGACCAGCGTCGACCCGCGAATCCAGAACAGGTGGCCGTCCCCGTATGTTGCCGATGTCGTGGCAAACCCCACCCGGACTCGTTCTCGAGGGTTGGCAAGTGAAATTACGTAGTTTCCGGAGTCTTCCGGCTTGGAGGCCGTGATGTGGAACAAAATCCGGCCTCCCGGCAGTAGCTGGGGTGGGTCATGAGTAATCTCGCCGCGACTGGTGTCGAGCGTGGTGAGTGCTGCTGGTGTGCCTCCGGATGCCGGGACGCGGAATAGATAGTTTTGCGTTTGCGGCTTGAATACGATGACTCCTTCGGTTGTCCAGGCACCGCCGCCAGAGGCAGGTAGATCGCAGATGGCGGTTGGAGCGCCGCCGGCGATGTCTACCCGCCATAGCTTGGCGACAGTCGAGTATGCAATGGTCTGGCTGTCTGGAGACCAAAAGATGGAGAATACGCCTTCGGTACCCGGAAGCAACCGGGCCGCCGTGCCATCCAGCGGACGCACCCAAAGTCCAGCTTTGCCAGGAGCGATTGCGATAAAGGCCAGGGTCCGGCCGTCGGGCGAGATGGCGAGACCTTGCGTTGCACTGAACTGCCCTCCTTCGGGCGGGTTGAGTTGGAAACGAACCGCCTGTTGTGCCGTTGGAATTTGCCGGAATCGGGACAATGCCCAACCAGCTCCAAATGCGCCGATTACGAGGATGGCCGTAGCGGTGGCCCACTGCCAGCGCTTGGATTTCCGTGTGTAGGCCGGCTGGCGTTCCATAGCGAGTGCGAGGTTGTACTTCAGGTCACGCGCGGTTTGCAAGCGATCGTCTGGATCCTTCGCCAGGCACTTTCGTACGATGCGATCAAGCGGCGGCGCGATTACTAATGGGGCCGGCTCGCGATCCATAATCGCGGCGATCAAGCTGGCGGCGCTCGCGCCTTCGAACGCTCGTTTGCCCGAGAGCATCTCGTACAGCACGCACCCGAATGCAAAGATGTCGCAACGCGCGTCGGCTGTGCCGCCCTGCAACAGCTCCGGCGCCATATACTGCAACGTACCTACGATCTGCCCTTCGCCGGTAAGCCCGGCAACCAATGTCGCATCGGTCTCTTTCAGCGGACCACTACTTTGTTTCGCCAAACCAAAATCCAGCAGTTTGATGCCCTGCTTGGTTACCATGATGTTGTCCGGCTTCAGGTCGCGATGCGTGATGCCCTTGCGATGCGCAGCGTCCAGGGCATCCAGAATTTGCCCTGCATACTCGACAGCCTTCTCAGCCGATAGCGGACCCTTCAGTGGCGTGCCTTCCACCAGTTCCATCACCAGGTAGTTCGGCCCGACGTCGTGCAGTGTGCAGATGTTCGGGTGATTCAGCGCCGCCACGGCCCGCGCTTCCAACTCGAAGCGTTCGCTAAATTCGCCAGTGGAAACCTTGATGGCGACATCGCGGTTCAGACGTGAGTCGTGGGCTTTGTACACTTCGCCCATCCCACCCTTGCCGATTGCGGAAAGGATTTCGTAGGGCCCGAGCCTGTCGCCTGCAGAGAGGGGCATATGTGCGATTCAACTTAGTTTACTTTATTCCATGGCCATATCCACGATGAACTAGAAATCACAAGTTATGGGCTTGATCGCATGTCTTTCATCGCCTTTTCAAGCAAGTCCACCGTTTTCAACTGCCAAACAGCTTTGTGCATGCAAGAATTCGCCGCCGACCTGGGCCCGTTTTGTCGGCGAATACTTAGGAGCCCACTTCTCATCTTCTTCGAGCGACGCGACGAGGTCCGGCGTTTCCAATAGAATGTTACTGCAGGTTGCAGCCTACACTAGAAAGTATGTGGCGAATCCTTCTCATCTGCCTCCTACTAACATCCTGCGCCCACGACCGCACTTCGCTCCTCCACCCCGCCAAGCTCACCGGCCAAAGTCCCGCCATCTACCACACACGCTTCGACACCACGCAGGGCTCCTTCCTCATCGAAGTCCACCGCCACTGGTCCCCCCTCGGTGCCGACCGCTTTTACCAACTAGTCGCCAACGGCTTCTACGACGGCACCCGCTTCTTCCGCACCCTGCCAAAGTTCGTGGTCCAGTGGGGAATTAATCCAGACCCTCAAGTTACTAAGTCATGGAAAACCGGCAATCGCATCAAGGACGATCCAGTCATTCAAAGTAATCAGCGCGGCTTCCTCTCCTTCGCAACCAGTGGGCCCGACTCCCGAACCACGCAAATCTACATCAACATGGCCGATAACAAGCGGCTGGATGCCCGTGGCTTTTCACCCTTTGGCAAAGTGATTTCCGGCATGGAAGTTTTCGACAGACTATTTGCCGGATACGGCGAGGGTCCACCAAGAGGGAACGGCGCTGATCAGAATAAGATCGAGGCAGAGGGCGAAGCCTATCTCGCCCGGAAGTTTCCCAACTTGGATAAAGTCATCGTGGCGCGGATTGTGAATTGAGTCACAAGGCATCGTGAAAATTCTTTTCCCAGTAAACTCAACCGCATAGATCTTCTCCGCCGCTCGCACATACCCGTAAGACTTGACCACGCCCGGAATAATGGAAGCAGGAGTACCAACATGTCTTCCACTACAAAAGCCGAACCGAAAACCGCGCCAGTTTCAAAATCCGAACTGCTTCTTGAGGTCGCCTCTGAAGCCAAGATCCTTCGCAGCTCCGAAGGCATATCCATGGTCGTCATACCCAATCACCCCACGAAAAAAAGGCCGGTCTCTCTGGTCGATAGTTTCGATTTTGTCTGCTGGCTCACCTGGCGCTGCCATTGCAAGCATGGGTTCCTGCCGTCCAGTGCGCTGATCAACACCGTTCTGCGAGCATTGGCCGGCAAAGCCCTGTTTGATCCGGCAACGGCGGTTATTGAAGTCACATCGCCATTGCCGCAGCCTGGTATTAACGTCAAGCCGACAGTCCAACACATAAGTCAGCAGCAGGCTAATCGGCAACCAACAATACAAGCGCGGGCCAACGGAGCCGCTGTTGACTATGAAATCCGGGACGGGGGTATAATTCCCTTGCACGCCTTCCGTAAGTAGAACGCTTTAAGCTGAATTGCAGTCCAGAGCGGCCGGAAACGTTATCGATGAAGTTCGCCCCCACTCGCCGATTTGTTATATGATGTGACAACCCGGGGATCCAATGAACTTCAAGTTTCTAGCAGTACTTCTGATTACTTGTTTTAGCGCCGAAGCACAACAGGTAAGCGCATCCGTATCAGGCTCCGTTACCGACAAAACCGGCAGTGCCATTATTGGTGCCAATGTTAAATTGACTTCAAAGTCAACTGCTTTTCAACGGGAAACCACCACCAGCGAAGACGGCAATTTCCGTTTCAATGCGATTCTTGCAGGAACGTACACCTTGGACGTGAAGCATACTGGATTCAAAAACTACCGTAGAACCGACGTTCAACTTACTCCCAATGAGAACCAGGTAACTAGCGCTATTCGCATGGAGTTAGGTGATGTTACAGAATCCATCACCGTGGCGGCTGAAGCGGCTACCGTACAAATTTCCAGCGGAGAGCGTTCCGGAATTATCACTGCAAAAGAAATCGAAAATCTAACCGTGATGAATCGTGATTTTGCCACGCTCGTGGCCTTGCTTCCAGGCGTCGTCGATAATCCTGGAACCGCGGAAGTGCAGGGTTTTTCCGGTGGTGCTTCTTACAACGTTGCCGGTAACCGCTCGAACGGCAACAGCATTACAATTGACGGCGGCTCCACCGAAAACACAAATGGCGGCAACGGCAATAACTTCGTCAGTATGGACTCTGTCGGTGCGGTTCGCATTGTTACCAGTAACTACCAGGCAGAATTTGGACGTAAGCCGGCAGCCAGCATTATGGCCATCACCAAGAACGGCACACAACAATATCATGGCGCAGCATATTGGTACTACCGGCATGAATCGCTGAATGCAAATGAGTTTTTCAACAATAGGCAGGGCCTGAGGATTAGCCCCAGGCGAGTGCAAACCCCGGGCTTCAACATTGGTGGCCCAATCTACATCCCCGGAAAATTTAATAAGGGAAAGAGCAAGCTTTTCTTTTTTACATCACAAGAATTCATTCGGGAAAAACGTCCCCAGGGAATTAGAAATCTTACTGTACCAACTGAGTTGGAACGCGCTGGAAATTTCAGCCAGACATTCGTCACTAATGGCGTTTATCCCAATGTACGAATGACAGTGGTGAACGACCCAGACAACGGCAAACAGCCTTTCCCAGGAAATATCATACCCGCAAGCCGGATCAGTACCAATGGGCAAAACTACTTAAAACTATTGCCATTGCCTAATGGTGTGGACCAAGCCGTGGCAAGGCTGACTTACAACTATCAGGTGCAGGAAAGTCTGACGATTCCCAAAACTGCCAACACAACCAGACTGGATTACGTTCTGAATTCCAAGACCACACTTTGGCTGAAGTATAACTATTGGGTGGAAGATCAAAAGGGTTGGGCCGTCTCGGCGGGCAATGCAAATTGGGGCTGGCTGCCTGCGCATTATCTGGCCAGGACGCATGCTCCGGTCCTTTCCGTCACGCGCATTATTAACCCGAGTACGATTCTTGAGTTTTCCGCACGCATGACCCGCTGGACTGAAGATGGTGAGCCCTTGAATGAATCCGATGTTCAAAGGCTGAACCGGAAAACTTCAGGCGTGAATATTCCACAATTCAACCCCGCCGGAAATCCGCTCAACCTTGTTCCCAACGCAACTTTCGGCGGCGTTAGCAGCCCGGCGAATACCACTTTGAATGCGCGGTTTCCTCTGCGCGGCACTGAAACGCCGCTGTTTTCCGATGCCATCGTCACCAAGACACAAGGCAAACATGTTATGAAGTACGGTTTCTATTACGAACGATGGCGAGCAGTCAAAGGCGAATCCGGCAATTGGGCAGGCACGTTTGATTTCACAACCGACACGGCAAATCCCAACGATGCCAATCAGCCATACGCCAATGCGATTCTCGGAAATTTCAAAAGCTACACAGAATCGAACAACCGGCCGCCACTATACGAAACCACCACTTCCTACGAATGGTTTGCACAAGATAATTTCCGGGTGAACAAACGGTTGACTTTGGATCTGGGTGTGCGCTTCGGGTGGTCAACCCCGTTCTATAGCTCACGTCGGCAAGAAGCGGGCTTCGTTCCCGGCCTTTGGAATTCGAAAAACCAAATCCAGTTGATGACGCCGGTGCGCATCGGCAATGTCCGCAAGGCACAAAATCCCGTCACAGGGGAAATTCTCCCTGCAACACTCATTGGTGCGATTGCTCCCAACACTGGCACTCCATACAACGGAACTGTGAATTTGCTAACCGATCTAAACTATCCGCAAGGCTTACGGGAGAACAGCGGCGTTAAAGTGGCACCCCGCTTCGGCTTTGCTTACGATCCATTCGGCAAAGGGAAGACAGCTATTCGCGGAGGCTTCGGCCTGTTTTATGAAATCCACGAAAAAGATTTGTGGGGCTACGCATTGCACCTCAATCCTCCTAATCAACTAACTCCTCAAATTTTCTATGGAGACCTGAACACTTTTACTAATACGCAAGGTTACCTATTTCCGTCCAATACATCCGGCTTGAATCCGAAACGGACTTTGGGACGGACCATGAGTTACAGCTTCGGCGTGCAGCAGAGTGTTGGTTGGAGCACCATTCTTGACGTGGCCTATGTTGCCACGCTAGGCCGTCACTTGCTGGCACGTAAGAATATCAATTCCGTGGCGGCAGGCACTCTACAACTGGCGTCTGCACAAGATCCCAGCAATCCAGGCAACCCTTTGGCAACCCAATATTTGCGGCCTTATCTGGGCTATGGCGATATTCAGTTCTACACCTATGATTCCAATTCCAGTTACCATTCGCTGCAGGTAACATTGAACCGCCGCTTCCGAAAAGGGATTTCCGGTGGTCTTGCTTGGACCTGGTCAAAGACCATGGATTACGCAGACACGGACACTTCAAACTTAAGCTTTTTGGTTGACCCGAAGATTTACAACTACGGCCAAGCAGGTTTTGACCGGACACATATTCTGAAGGGAAACTGGATTTACGAATTGCCAAAGATCCCCTGGACCCCGCAGCGTTATGGCGATTTGAAGAAATTTATGATCGACGGTTGGCAGATCTCAGGAATCAGCACGCAGATGAGTGGCGCACCCACTGCAGCTGGTTTGTCACTTTTCAGCGGCACTACAACCAACTGGTCCGGCTCACCCACCGACGGGGCACGTACCAACATAATTGGCAAGGCCACGCTGCCGAAAAGCGAAAGGACGTTTGAAAAGAACTTCAATACCGCCGCCTTTGGCATCCCGCAACAAGGGACACTGGGGAATGCATCTAAATTCTCGTTCCGCGGCCCTGGCATCAATAACTTCGATATTTCATTGTTTAAGAATTTCAAGACGAGTGAAAATGTGAAAGCTCAGTTCCGCGCGGAGGCTTACAACATTTTCAACCATACTCAATTCAGTTCGCTAGATACAACGGCGAGATTTGATAATCGCCCGGGTCCAACCTACGGCAATCAGTTAAGCGCTACGTTCGGGCAGTTTACAGGAGCCAGGCTGGCCCGTAGAATGCAGCTGGCATTGCGATTTACGTTTTAAGTTTGTTATTCGCTTCGCTTTTGAGAAATAGCCTGTAAGCCGGAACGTAACTCCGGGAAGTTATTGAGTAACTGTGACACATCCCCTTTGGTGATAGCTACAAGATCGGTTGGCTTGGTAGTCCGAATAGTCGCGTTGCGCGGTGAGTTGGTCAGCAAACCCATCTCGCCAAAAGATTCGCTTTCTCCAATTGTGGCAATCCGTTCGCCATCGCGGACCACTTCCACTTCGCCCTTCTGAATAATGAACAGCCGGTCTGGAGCATCGCCTTGCTCAAACACAACCTGTCCGGCTTCAAAATGTTCGTTGGTGATGTTACTGGAAGTTTGTACACGCAGTTGGACTAAGTCGGTTTTGAAAATAGCACCCGTCAACCAGTCAAGCCCCACGCGCAGCTTGCGGTCCAACCCAGGCATCTTCATTAGGTAAATGGTACGCCAGAGAACCCAGGCAGGAAAGCCGGAAATGTTCATGCCGAACACTTCGGCAACAGCGGAATGATGTCCAAGCGAACCCAACTTACCAAGTCCTGCAAAATTGAAGGTACGCCGCTCGGAATCACCACGGACGCAGGCAACAATGTTTGCAGCAACCACTTCCGCTTCGCGAGTGGCGTGTTGAGCAGTGGGCGGAGCCACTGTACCATCGCTCATCAGAATGGTGGCACAATCCCCCATGGCCCAAGCTCGACCTTCAAACCCTACCATTTCGAGTTGACCATTAACCGCCAGACGGCCCTTTTCTTTCTTACAATCCATGGCCGCGACAAGTGGAGTGAGTGCCGAAGGAACCGTGGAAATAATGGTCCGCGCTTCAACCACTTCGCCGTTGTTCATGATCACCGTATCGGCCGTGGCTGATTTCACGCGGATGCCCAACTTCAGAGTTACACCGCGCTTACTCAAAATCTTCTGCGCATACTGGGCAAGTTCAGGAGCCATTTCCGGCAGTATGCGTTCGCGCGAATGGACCAACATCACAGTAATTTCTTCCTGTTTAATGTTGCGGAAATCCTTCACCGCGCTGCGCAGAAAATCGTTCAATTCCGCAGCTACTTCAACACCGGAAAATCCAGCACCGCTAATGACGAACGTAAGCAATCGCTTGCGAAACCATTCATCCTTTTCGATGGACGCTTCTTCCAAACATTCAAGGGCACGATTGCGCAACCGCAATGCATCACCCAAGGTACGAAACGGTAATGCGTATTCTGCCAAGCCCGGCATACCGGAAAAATCAGTTACAGTTCCCGGTGCCATCACCAGATAATCGTAGGGCAGTTCCAACGTGCGCGGACGCATTGCTGGAGTCATGCGAACAACACGTTCTTTCAAATCGACAGATTCCACATCCCGCACATACAGTTGAGTACGAGGGCAAAGCCGGCGAATGGGCGAAACAGTTTCCACCAGTCCTATGGCCCCAGAAATCACTTCCGGCAGCAAGGGTTGAAAGACAAAATAGTTTTCCCTGTTGATCAGGCAGATCTCAGCTTCCCAAGGTTTCAGCAATTTTTCTAAACTACGCGCTGCATAGACTCCGGCAAATCCGCCGCCGACAATGACGATTCGAGGTGGTGTGGGCATCGTAGGTTATTGGGTGTTCATTACAATTGCGATGAGGGCAATTACAAGCAACACCACCGCACCAATCAGAATCCATAAATTTGTACCGATGCCCTCGGATGGTGCCGGTCTAATGTCGGCAGCAAATGGGATGCCGCACTTTCCACACACCACAGCGTCTTTCGGATTGCCAAAAGTACAAGCCGTGCAAAATCGAATATTCGATTGCACTGGTTGAGGAGGAGGCGGTACTGGTTTGGGAGCAGGTGGCGGAGTTGGTTGAACAACAGGGGCTGGGGTTGGTGCAACGGTCATTGGCCTTGGTGCGTCTCGCTTTACAACCACTGTCTTCTCTGGTTCAGCCGGCACTTGCGGTTGTGCCGGCGCAGGAGCTGAAACAGAAACTGCATCATTACCCGTTGGTTTGTTGTCGAGGGTGAAACGGCACAGGGCAATCGTTTGCTTCAATTCCCCAGCATTTTGCCATCTTTTAGCGGGATCCTTATCTAGGGCGCGACGAACTACAAACTCAAGACCTTCTGGTGCATTGGCCCCTGCTTCTCCCCAAGCTGGTGGAGCATCAAACAGAATAGCGCTTAAAATTTCAGGCAGCGTTTTCTTCCCGGCAGCAAATGGATGAAGCCCGGTTGAAAGTTGTTGGAACACAATTCCTGTGGCGAACACATCTGTTGCCGCAGTACAGGTCTCACCGCGAATCTGCTCTGGTGCCATGTAATTCAGAGTGCCTACAGCAGAACCAGCGCGAGTCAATTCCGATGAACCTTCGCGTGCCATGCCGAAATCCAAAATGCGCGTATTGCCTGAATTTTCTAAAAACAAATTGGCTGGCTTAATATCACGATGAACTAAACCCAGTTGATGGGCATATTGCAGACCGGCGCAAACCGCTTCCATAATGCTCAGTTTGTCTGACCAGGAAAATTGGCGGCCCGATGCAATGGCCTTATTCAGATCCATGCCTTCCAAACATTCCATCACTTGAAAAAGCACTTCATTCGCTTCGCCTGATTCAATCACTTTCACAAGATTTGGATGATCTAGCTTTGAACAAATCTCTGCTTCGCGCAAAAATCGAGCCCGCTCTTCTGCCCCTAGATCTTTGACAGGAGCAGTTTTGATGACAACCTTTTGGCCGTCCTTGGCAGTTGCAATATAGACCGGTCGCTTTCCGGCTGCAAGAGTACTTTGGATTTTGTAAGTGCCTATTGCTTCCATTGGTGATTATCCATCATGACGCAAAAGCGTGATGCAAAATAGCAACGGTAATATTATCAGGTCCACCATTCTCATTTGCCCTGTCGATCAGCATTGCAGCCTGTGCTGGAAGCGGGACAGGGCTTCGAAGAATTTCGCAAATTTCGGCCTGCGTCACAGGACCATACAAGCCGTCGGAACATAGCAAATACGTATCGCCTGGCTTCATTACCTCGTCATAGCAGCGGACCAGAACATCTGGACCAACACCAACCGCCATGGTCAGCACATTGCGTTGCGGGTACTTTCGGACTTGCTCTTCGGTCAATCCCAAACTATGGCGCAAATCGTTTCCTACATTTTGATCGTAAGAAAGTTGCGTCAATTCACCATCACGCCAACGATAAGCTCGACTGTCGCCGACGTTGTGAATCCAGATGCGATCGCCCTGCCAGTGGGCAGTCACTATGGTGGACCCCATGCCTTTGCATTCCGGTTTGTGCTGGGAGGTTTCCCACACCCAGGCATTCGCCGCACGAATCGCCTCGGTTATCCGTTCCGCAACTTCCAGTTTCTCGGACGGATTCGTAATGTAGGAGGTCACCACTTCGACTGTGAGGGACGATGCCACTTCACCGGCGTTTGCGCCGCCCATGCCGTCAGCCACAATTACGGTATTGAGGGCCATTTCGATCCCTAAGCAATCTTCGTTGTTCTTACGAATCTGGCCAATATGGCAAAGCCCAAAAACCTCCATCGGCATCCTAGAAAGATCCCCCTGCGGGCATCTGGACTAACATGCCGATCAACTCTTCCACACTTCGACGATCGCGATCTTTCTCTTTTGACTTGTCGTGATATTGATGACACTGCGAACAGTTGTCGATGCGCGACCCGCTGGAACCATGGCAGGCGACGCAATCCTTCATGCCCGCAATTAAAACGTCAGAAGTCTTAGTGCTTGCTTTAGCGCTGGAATGACATCCGGCGCAATCCACTGCACGATGTGCACGATGACTGAATTCGGCTCGGGTGAACCAGGGTTCGCCTTCCGGTTTGGCTGCAACATAACGGCCCTGAATTCGATTCACTTTTCTAATGACAGGAAAGTCTCCGTCCATTCCTTCGTATTCATGACAGTATTTGCATTTGTTGCTGAACAGATATTCTTCAGATTTTTTCGCAGCCTTAGCAATCCAGACGCCAGGGCTGGGCTCTATGCCCATATCCCGATCCAGTGCTTGACTTGTTATGGATGGATTTGCAGCAACCAACTGTTGATAGGTATCCAAAATAAACTGACGGATTTTAGGGCCATCTTTGGTGTGGGGGGCAGGTGGAGCTTCGGCCGGCAAGCCGGGCAGGACAAACTCCAATTCCCGTTTGTGGCACTGCATGCAGTTACGATCGAACGTAACTGGCTCCATTCCTCCTGTTGCCAAGTTGGCCGAAGTGGTGTGGCACTCAGTACATTTCATGGGGAGCTTCATGCCGCGAATGGTCTTAGCATCTTTGGGCATGTGGACAGCATGATTCAACTTCAGCGGGCGATTATCAGTGAGCCCGGCTTCCGGAAAGCCTGGATGTTTGCCTTCTCTGAAGGCGGAAATAGAGGTGTTCTTAAGCTTGATACCTGTTCCATTTTCTTGCAAAGAAGCATGACAGGTAGTGCAGTTTTTGTTGGCCACTTCTTTCAAATCAGAGGAACCACGATGTTCCACATGGCAGGTGGCGCAGCGTACTTCATGATTGGGTTTGCCAGTATCGATCGCCTTCGCAGGATGGGCTGGACCGTCGTGACATTTGATGCAACTGGTATCGGCTACTTTTGAAAAGGCTTTGGCGTGACAGACCTGGCAATTCTGTTCAAAGATGGCGTGAGATTTCGAAACTGGTCCGCTGGAAAACACTTTGTCTAGCGGCCCAATTCCTGTGAGGAACGGGATCATCGCCACAGCAGCCACAATGGGTGCGATCCAAGTGAGCTTGCGGCGCAGATCGTTAAACTGATTTGGCTTGGAAAGATAGCCCAAATCCAGCCGCTGAGCTGTGCCCTTGGTATCGACCACGCGTGATTCGTACGGTATGGGTTTTTCTTCTTTCGACATATCAGTACCGTAATGAAACCACTGCGTGGACAAAAGTCAAAACCAGGAATGCCATGGATAGCGGCACGTGAATATATAGCCAGCCATGTAATAAATGATGCAGCTTTACTTGCACACCTAACTGGCGGCGCTCTTCGCAAATGGATTCCAAATCGTTTAGAACGGAGTGAGCTGCCACTGGCATAATCGTGCGGAGGAAGTTGAAATAAGCTTTCACTGTTTGCTCTGTTTGAAATAGCTTGCCGGAAAGTGGTTGCGGCTGTTCAAACAGGTAGGGGCGAATTTCCTGCAAGTAATGGGAGCGCAGGATTTCCGCTGCTTCGGGATCTACGTCAATTTGCCGGGTCCTCTTGCGCTGATCCACAAACACCTGCAGCTTTTCAGCAGCGCCGGCTTTTTGAGAAGGGTCGAAATACTGCTTCACTCCACCGGCGCGTTGGAACTCAATGTCGGTTTCATCCATGCCAAGATCGGTGGTGACGAATTCGGTGCGTTCATCGGCTTCGCGCCGAAGTTGAATAATGTTGTGGGGGATCTGGGCATAGATAGTTTCCCGTCGCACCAGTTCCATCATTCTTGTGGGAATGTAATTTTGCAGAATCACGCCAACTATTCCGCTTACAGTAATGATGGCGAAGATGGTCATCAGAAAGCTGGCCAAACCGCGACCCCAATGGAAGCCTGAATGAAACAGGATCAGCAGGAAACTGAGCATTCCCAGCCAAACATGAGCCCGCAACCAAACGCTTACGCGGCCGACTGGCGAAGCTGGATACTTCTTGCGCAGACTTAAAAGGCATTCAAAAATGATGACTCCGGTTCCTGCGAAACCGAACACCAAACCCATAACGGAGCCACCACGCGGGCCATTGGCGGACATTACTGCATAGGCTAAATAGGCGGCGGTTGAGGCTAGGGCAATAGCCGTTGAAGCGTAAACCCATTGGAGTTGATCGCGTCCGATGATCATTGAATTTGCCCCGACTGGAACTCCAGTTTGATTTCTCCGAATTCAATCACGTCGCCGGAACGCAGCTCAATTTCGGTGACAGGATTGCCATTGACCATGGTTCCATTTGTGGAATCGTTGTCGGTAAGGATGAAGCGCTTGTTATCCATCACAATGCGGCAATGATTGCGCGAAAGTTGAGTATCCTCCGCGAAGCGGTAATCGTTTTCCGCACCTCGTCCAAAAGTTGTTGCGGGAATGCGCAACTGCAAAGTGGAACCAGGCCGGGGTCCGGCGATCATCTTCACTTGCGGCAATAAAGGCAACAGGTCGCTGGCGTTGGAATAGATGCGCGTTTCCATGTTGGCTGAATATGTTGGAGTAGCGGTTTCCTCCGTACCAGTGTGATGAGCGGCTACTGGAATGCTGGGAACAGCTAATTGCAAGCCGGCCAATTCCTTGGCGAAGAATGATTTTGGTTCGACGCGCAAAGCGGCATCGTGAGGACAGGCGCGAACGCAATTTGGTTCAGAATACTCGGCGCAAAGATCGCAAACCACGGCTTTGGGTTTGGGTTCAGCCTGCTGCCCTTTTTCGCCGTTGATCATCAGTTCCACCACGTTGATGTTGCCGTAGGGACAATCAATGGCGCAATTTCCGCAACCGATGCACCAATCTTCAATGACGATATCGAGGGATTCTTTGCGGCGAATGGATCCTACCGGGCAGCGGGTCATGCATAGGGGATCCATGCAAGCACGGCAACTTGTGGGGGCTAGGTATTTATCGAAACGAAGGCCATCGCGAATGAGCCGGGTCATGCCGTCGGTATGGGTTGAAACGCAGGCTTTGACGCACTCATCGCAGCGGGTGCATTTGGTCAAATCGATCAACAGGAGGTTTTGACCCTGCATCAATTCCTGCTTTAGAAAATCGTTTAGGGAAACGGTTTGGACGCGGTTGAGCAGTTGGACATCCATCTGCCGGCGGGCTCTAGCCACTTCGGTGATGGAGGCGTTTACGTCGGGGAACTCTTGCAACATGGCGGCGAAATCTTCCGCTTTGATTTTCACAAGTTGGACGAAGTCCATGGCGGTGCAAGTGGCGGTGCGTTTACCGGTGAGGAAGGGGTCTTCCAATATTTCAAAAGTGGTATTGCCGACAACGAACGATTCCCCGGCGGGGAGCAGGAAACTATCCGCTGGTTTCATGCGGAACATGATGGGGTTTTTACCCGACGGTAATCGCGTAACCCGCACCTGTTTGCCTTCGGCGGCCATTTGAAAATGTTCGCGTGAGATATAATCGTCCCAATTTGTTGCAAGCCCGC
>JAYUSZ010000438.1:0-18856 GCA_043755435.1 Bryobacterales bacterium
GGTGGGTATCCGATCGGAATTGCCTGTTCCGGTACAGCCACCATACCTTCCGGCACTTTGCCGGCAGGGGAAAGTTGGAAGTTGAAATTGAGCAACAACTGACTTAGTGCAACCAGTTCCATTGTCTCCCGCCCTTTCATTTCAAGGCGTATGTTCATGTAAGCGGCTGGTATGCTTATGTTTTCGATTGGTGTGGTGCCGATCAATGTCCATGGTGCCTTCGTGTCGCCGTAAGGTCGATAGGACACCTGCGCCCCTGGCGGCGTGCTCGTGAGCGAAACAGCGAATGATACTTGATTCCAAAGTTGTTTCAGATCTGGATCGTCAGGGGAAATATTGAGCGCGGTTCGCGTCAAATCGAAGGCCGGAGGATAGTCATACTTTTCAATCAACTTCCGGATTTGGGGCAGTGCTTCGGTGCGCGTCCAACGAATTCGCGAATTGCGGTAATACATCCAACCGGCGATTGAGGAAACCACAATCAGTCCAGCCAGCGCAAGCGCCGTGCTTCGCCTGTTGGACACGCTGGCCGGACGGTTCACACTAGACAAAGCCTGCAATAACTCCTGGCCAGAACCATATCGGGCCTGTGCGTTTTTCTCCAAGCAGCGGTTAATGATCTCCTCAATTCCCTTTGAAATCTCCGGACGAATGGATCGAATCGGCACTGGGGTTTCCCGCAGAACTTTGCTGAGAACCGTCAGTGTTGAATCGCCATCGAACGCACGCTTGCCGGTGAACAATTCGTAAAGCGTGGCACCTGTGGAGAAGATGTCAGAGTGCGCCTCTACAACTTTGCCTTCCGCTTGCTCTGGCGACATGTACGCCGCAGTTCCCATGATGGAATGGGCGGTGGTTACTGGTCCTGCAACTACGGTGCTGTCGCCCATCGGCTTGGCAGGTTGAAGTTTAGCTAATCCAAAATCGAGGATCTTCACAGTGCCTTCATCGGTAACCATGATGTTCCCAGGCTTGATGTCCCTGTGAACAATTTTCGCGGCATGCGCGGCGGCTAGTCCCGCTGCAATCTGACCCGCATAATTCACCGCCCGATCCATAGGCAACGGACCATTCTCCAACAGTTGCGCCAGCGTCTTGCCTGAGGTGAACTCCATGACAATGCAATCGGCGCCACCCACTGATTCCAGACCGTGAATCTGTACGATGTTTGGGTGGTTTAGGGCAGAAGCAGCCTGAGCTTCTTGCAAAAACCGAAGCCGGTGCTGTTCGTCAGCATGTCCACTATCGCGCAATATTTTGATGGCGACGAAACGCTTCAGCCGGGTGTCCCGGGCCTTATAGACTTCGCCCATGCCACCTTGGCCGAGCTTTTCGAGGATGCGATAAGGGCCTATTTCTGTGCCGGTCACGCTAACTCCAGGTTGATGTTACCAGGATTGATAGTAACATGACTGCTTTAGTTGTCCCCTCCATAACCTTTTCCAAAAAACCCAGCACTGGATCACATTCTAGCCAACCCTGCTTTGTTCCGTCTCATCACTAGAGTTTCAGAATGGCACGCCGGAGCCGCCACCATCAGCCTTGGCACCAACTTGTTAAACCTCAACCAGGGCCTGATTTACCTGAGCGGTTCCGATGCCATCAGTGCCTCGGTGGCTGTTAATCCGACAGGTGCTCCGGTGCCTGAGCCGGGTACTCTCTTGCTGACTGCGTTCGCAGGAGCAGTTCTATTAATTGTCCGGAATCGTCCGTAAAAAACACAAGAAACGATTGGTGGGCACAGCAAGTGCGCTCTCCAATAACCTTCCTTAACCAATAATATCCCCTTCGAGTTTCGGCATCTCTCCGTCATAACCTTTCCATGAAAATCGTCGAAGAAAAAAAGCTGGGTCGGATGAAGCACAATATAGAAATGGCCAGCGCCAAACCGGTAGCAAGATAATGACTCGTCGTGCGGCAATTTGCGTCTTGTGCATTCCAATGGGTTGCTCCAACAAAGAGCCTGAGCCTGCTGTATCCGCCGCTTCTCCAGAACACGTTCCGGCAACTACATCCGGGACGGTAGAGGTCATGGAATTCTCCTCCACGGGACAACCCATGGGGCCGAAGATGGTTCCCAAAATGATCCTGTCAGAACAGGAATGGAGACAGCGACTTACTCCCATGGGTTACTCAGTGCTGCGTAAGAAAGATACTGAAATCGCCTTCATGGGCAAATATAGCAAGCACGAGGAAATGGGAATTTACCGCTGTGCCGGTTGCGGGACTGCGGTATTTCGTTCGGTGGACAAATTTGAATCGGGCACCGGATGGCCAAGCTTCACCGCTCCGATCGCCGAGCCGAATGTTTATACAGCAGAGGACGGCTCGCGCCTGGAAGTGCTATGCCGCAGGTGCGACGGCCATTTGGGACACCTGTTTCCCGACGGGCCGGAACCAACGCGTGCCCGTTATTGTATTAATTCGGCGGCATTGCGATTTGAAAATGGAAGATAGATTAATGTAGCCCCTCAACTGTCTTGATCGTGATCCCTTTCAAGCCACCCTTCTCCACCATAGTTCCTGTAACCTTCACTCTTTTCTCAATGAAAGGCATCAATTTCGCGTTTTGATTTTTATGATCCGCGGCCACCGGAAGATAAAGAGTTCCGCTGGCTTCATCAAGAATTGCCAAAGGCACACCAGCCTTGGCACAAGCAGTCGCACAGGTTTCATGCTTTGTACCTTTGGTGTCATGGGAAAGAAAGCAACCAGTGTCCACCACCAATCCAGTGATAGTCATCTGCTTGCCTGAATCGTTGTGCCCATGCTGGGCGATACCAATGGCCGCAGCCATAAACAGGATGAATAGATTTTTCATTTTGTCTCCTCACCTATTATCCTAGAAACGGCAGTTGTGACACTTCAAAATCTGGGTATTGCGAGCCAAATGGGGACACTGGTGCCTGGCACAAGCTACGATAATCCACATAAAATCACAATGTTGCCCTAAGCGGGCTGCCTGGCGCGGGTGTCCCCTTTTGGCGGCTTTTTTCGAGCACTTCAGTCTCACCCTTCGGGTGATTCTCCTTCATTGTTTCTGAAACAGTAAGTCCATTTTTGTGAACCATCTAGTCGCATTTTTCTCAACTTAACTGCCGGTTTTAGGATTATCACTTTGACTTCCGCAATGCAAGAAGATGCCCGCAACCTGTTCTGCCCCCTGTATTCCTTATTGCACCGCAATCGTTACGCCGGTTTGTGAGGCTTGCCCTCCAATCGTAATTGCGAGTGGTTGGTTGCCTGAAGGTGCGCTAGCAGGGATGGTGGCGTTGACCTGGTAAAGTCCTTGCACTGCTCCTGGGGCTGCTCCGGAAAAAACAACCGTGGCGGGTTGGCCGCCGATGCTAGCCGTGGTTGTTCCGCCGGCCACTCCGGCCCCGGTCATGTAAATGGCTACAATGCTGCCTTTGACTGCTGGAGCGGTGGTTGAGTTCAGGGTGCCGGTTTGGTTGATGATTGCTCCTCCGCCTGTACCAGCTGAGTTAACAGTGAAGATACCAGGAGCGGAGACTGCCACTGCCTTACTAACAGTCGAGGGTGTTTGAGTTCCGTAGAAGGCTTGCACGCTGGTTGTTGTCTTGCCAGCGAAAGTGGTTGGGGCGATTGCACCTACTTGTCCCGGAGTTGTATAAAGCAACTGTGCAACAGTACCGTCGAATGTGATCTTGAGACCATTCACTCCTAAATTACTTCCGAAAATAGATACCAGTTGGCCGGGGGCGATGGCACCGTTCGAATAGCTGGCGGCGTTCACCACAGCAGTTATGGCCGCAGTGGGAATGGTCCCAATGGTAAGTGTGACCGGGATAACAACCGGGGCAGCACCGGAGAGATAAACGGTAACCGAGCCAGAGTAGACGCCGGTGGCGAGACCTTTGTCGCTGACATCGATTTGAAAAGAACCGGGAAAAGCACCACCGGTGATGTTGGGTGTAAGCCAGTTACCTCCGTTTTCAGTCTTAGCCACAAGGGACCAGGTGGGGAGTGTGTTGACGCCTGTGTACCTGACGTCGATATTCTGACTGGCTGTGGCCGTGTAGTTAAGGGCAGCAACCGTGGCGGTGAGGTTAGCTGGTAGAAAAGTCTGAGGAGCGAACTGTGTTTTCAGCCAAGCTAGACGCGCGTCGATGACAGTTTTCAGTCCGGCTGTACCACCGCCCAATCCCCCAGCGGGGGGCAGCCCGGGCCCTGGTTGGCCTGGTCCGCCACCAGGAGGAAGCGCGCCACCTGGATTGCCTTGAGCGGCAATGGGGTCAGTCATCGCCGACTCAAACGCGGCAAATGTATTGAGCAATTGTGTGTCGATGGCGACATAAGGGCGAATCATTGCGCGCAGGGTGTTGGCGCGCGAAATGTTCTTTTCGGCAAGGAAAATTTTGTCGACCAAATTTTTGTAAATCTGCCGGTAGCGCTCCTTATATTCGGGAATTTCCCAGAGTTTTGTGGCAAGAGGGCGTGTAGCGCTGGGACCACCGCCGGGGACTCCACCACCAGCGCCTCCGGGCATTCCGCCACCTCCAAACCCACCGCCGGTCTGGACATATTCAGTAGATAACTCGGGGATGGACGGTGCGCCAAAGCTGACTGCGCCGAATGCCAAGCTGGGATCCCACACCAACCAGACCCAACGTTTGTCGGAAGGGCGGCGGTAGATGTTGAAATTCTGGTTCAGGCCGACGTAACTATCCAGATTGACAGTGGCGTTGTCTAATGCAAGAGCGGTTAAGACGCTGTCGATATCCATCAGCGGCTCAAGTTTTGCCTTCAGTTGGGCGGCGGGGGTTTTGTCAATGATCCGGCAGAGTTCAATCAGATCTGTCCAGTCGTCAGCCTCTTCATTGGTCTGTTTTTCCCAGACTTCTTTGTATTTGGCTTTGTCGTCGCCAAGGTCCGCAAAGTTGGCACCAATGTTCGCTTTGTAAAGGTTTCCGGTGTCCTCTTTGGAACCGAAATAGTTCTTCAGAAAATCGCTATTGATCACTTCGCCGAGCAGATAAAGACCATAGTATTGGTCGTTAATGTAGAGGGCGGCATAGTTGATCCGGGGTGCTTTCAGGCCAAGTGCGGAGGCCATTTCAAAATAGAGGGGCTCACGGACAAGGCTGGGATCGTTGAGGCCGTTGTTGAGGTTGAATGCGCCGATACCTTCGATTTTTTGGCCTTTTACGAACTCGTTGAGTTTGATGCGGAACGGCTTTTTCAGGGTCCGGGCTCCACTGTAGGAGCTGTTCCCCTTGAAGCGGACACCGACGGAATCGAACTTATATGGTCCCCATACCAGGGAGCCTTCAAGGTATTCAGCCTGTACTTCCGTGCCCAGGTAATTTTTGGTTAGCCGGGCCCAGAAGTCTGGCTGCTTAAAAGTGATGCGGATTTCGTGGACTTTATCTCCGTTCCAGGCAAAGTGCGTGGGAGGGGTTTGGGCGACCAGGGCAGTGCTGGCTGCAAGGAAAAATAGGGTTAGGCGGGAAGGCATTGGTAAGGTCATAGTTTTGTAACATTAGAACCCGGAATTGGGGAGTTTGATACTGTTGGCGCAGATCTTTGCAAATCTTCACAGAACTTCCCGCTATTGATTGTCGCGCGCTCCACTTCGGAGTTCATGGAGGTCCCTCTATTCTGAATTTGGGCCGCGGATGAACACGACTGAACACGGAAAGCCAACGCCAACTTCATGCAGGGGAAAAAAATCGTTTGGCGGCTTACGCCGCCCGATTGGTGACCTGAGGATTCGAGAAAGTAGTGGAAAAGGAAAAAGGAAAAAGAATTAAGGCAAAACTTCCCGCGCGCAACGAAACCCGAAGTAATCGAAACCTGTCCTCAGGAAGGTACCTGCCGCGATAAGCACCGCGGAGGAACGTAGAATAGTCGTTCCACGAACCGCCCCGCAGTACTTTACTCTCATTATCGAAATCACTTGACGTCCACTCCCATACGTTGCCGGCCATATCCAGCAATCCCTCAGGCGTGCTGCCATCTGGGAACATTCCCACTGGCGATGGGGCACCCACATTGCTGAAGAAATTCGCTAGGTGTTCATTCGGCTCCTCACCGCTTTCCCATGGATAGATGCGGCCCTTGGCACCACCTGCGGCATACTCCCACTGTTGTTCCGTTAGCAGCTTGCAGCCAGCCCAATTGCAATAGGCTACGGCATTATTCCAACTAACTTCGGTTACTGGACGTCCCCAATGCAGTTTTTGTTCTTTCCAATTCCCAGGTTGGCTGCCAGTTTCCTCCACGTATTTGTTGTATTCATAAACGGTCACCGGGAACTTCCCGATTTTGAAAGTGGGGATGTGATGTTTGCCTTCGGGGAGGGAGCGGTATGCTTGCTTATCAACCCCTGTTGTAAGCGTGCCTTCCGGGATTGTTACCCAGTAGCCGGGCTGATTGGGGGTGACCAGGCGCGATTGGCTGGCTTGATCCAGGGCCTCGGCAAGTGCAACCCTCTTCTGTAGACTGATGCCTGTACTTTTGGGTTTGAACACATCAATTGTGTTTCCAGAATGCGATGGGGGCGAATCTACGAAGTGGGCCGTAGGTTTTGCCTTCCCTTCAACCTCCGCCGCCACGGGAGCGAATGCTGTGGGCAGCGCTGAATTCCCAAATTCATTATTGGACAAATTGTAAAGGTGGAGTATCACTCCGTGTTTCACAGTGCGGTTCCCAAGGTCAGTTAGGCATGGATTCCATTGGCTCAATTGGGACAAGTTGGATGCAGTGGCTTCAGAAACAAGAATGTGTCCGGCGTCGCCCGAATCCATGACGCGCTGTGCCATGTTGATTCCAGCACCAGTAACATTGGCGTTGGCGTTGATATCGGCACCCTTAAATACAAGCCCGGAATGAATCCCCATGCGGAGCTTCAAGTGCTGAAGGCTCTTTAAGGCCTTCGATATTTCAAAGGCGCATGCGGCGGGCTGGGTGGGGTCGCCGAAGAAGGCTAAAGCCATACCGTCGCCTGTTGGGAGAGTGATGACGTCGCGTCGAGAGGATGCTTTTTTGAAAGCGGCTGAATCGCGGACAATCTGCTGCAGCTCTTTCAAATAGGCCCGCTGGCGGTCGGTTGGCAGGAGTGAATAGCCAATCAGATCGGTGAATAGAATATGACCAACTTCCAACTGGCCGCTTTCTTCGTGGGTGCTTTGCATGGGCTCAGGGATGGCAGTTAGAGCCTTCGCCACGGCATCTCCAAAATCGCTGGCAGATGGGAAGCGATCCTGCGCGGCAAACGAAATTGCCTGCAAGATGGCAAGGCCGGCAGGTTCGGGCAAGCCATTGCGAAGATCCTGAGGAGGTCTGGGTTTACATTTTTCGGCGGAGACCAAGTGCTCCAGCGAAGGCGGGAAGGGCTTGGTGCCGGTTAGGATCTCATAAGCGCAAATCCCCATGGCGAAAATGTCTGTGGCCGCTGAAGGATTGCCAGCGATTTGTTCGGGCGACATGTAGGAAAATTTCCCCGCTAAGTGTGAGGACTTTTCGGTGGCGAAAGCTGAATTCTGGATGCCTGCAATGCCGAAATCGATGAGGGTGACGCGCTCTTCGCCACGGCCAGCCTTTTGCAGCATGATGTTTTCCGGGGTCAGATCGCGGTGGCAGACGTTTTTTTCGTGGACTGCTTGCAGGGCGTCGCCCACTTGGAGCAGGATTTTTGCAGCACGTTCGAAACCGAGAGGACCTTGTTTAATGGCTTGACGAAGATTTTGGCCTTCGATGTACTGCATTACCAGGAACTGGCGGCCCTCGGTTTCGCCGCTATCGAGTGCTTCCACGACTCCGGAATGACGGATGCGAACCAAGGCTTCCATTTCCTGTTGAAATTTGCGCCGGACATAGGGGTCGTTCTGCGATTCATCGAGGAGGACTTTGACGACGACGGGCTTGTTCATTAATTGGCGGTCGTGCGCGAGATAAACGATGCTCATACCACCGCGGCCAAGTTCTCGCTCTACTTCGTAGCGGTCCTTGAAGACTAGTGGCTTGAGGGTTTGATCGGAATCGGACATGGGGTATTGGGGGATTTAGAAGACTATTTTCGTAATTATGTCATAGGAGGACCGCTCCCTTGCGGTCACGGCTCTGTAACGAGGCGGTGACGAGGCGGTGACGAGGTGGAAACGGTGTTTGCGGATCGGCGACGCGCACATTAAATGTACTGCTGTAACAGGCCTGATTGCGGTATGATGACAAACGGTGGCAGCCCGTCTCGGCACTTTGCTGGTGATGTTTGTTTCTTGCGGTGCGAGCCTCATGGCGCAGGCTCAGGACTACGAAACAAGCCGCATTGCGGCAATCCGGTTCTTCCCGGAAAAGCAACCCTTTCCCCAGTCTTATCTTGAAAAAGTTGTACGGCTGGAGCCGGGCGGAATCGTGCGTCTGTCTGAAGTTTCTGCCGCCATCCAACGCCTTTACGAAACTGGCCGCTTCATTGATGTTGAAGTGGATGCCCAAAGGACTGCGGACGGCGTGGTGCTGGAATTCCGCACTACTCCAACCTGGTTTGCGGGGACGATTGCGGTGGATGGCGTGCCCGATCCGCCGAACCCGGCGCAGTTGATTTCCTCAACGCGGCTGCAACCTGGTGAAGAGTTCAACCAGGATTACTTGCTGCAATCGATTATGAATCTGGATGCGGTGCTGCGGCGCAATGGATTTCTGACGGCCAATATTGAACCGAAGCTTACATACGATCCCGTACTGCAGCAGGTGGATGTGAAGTTCATTATTGTTCCAGGGACGCGGGCGAAGTTGACCGATCCGATGTTTGGAGGCGATAGCAAGCGGACGGTGGAGCAACTGTTAGGTTCGACACATTGGCGGCGCTTCGGCGGCTTATCGGGCTACAAGCCGGCGACGGATTCGAGAATTCAAAACGGAGTAGAACGGATTCGTGATTATTACCGCAAGAAGGAATTTTTGATGGCACGGGCGACGCTGGAGAGGACGGAATCGGACGAAAAAGCAGATACGATTAAGCCATTGTTGCGGATTGAAGCTGGGCCCAAAGTAAAGGTTCGGGCCGATGGCTTTTCCCAAGGAGCATTGCGACGGTTGGTGCCCGTATTTGAAGAAAGGTCAGTGGATCGCGATTTGCTGAATGAAGGCGTGCGCAACATCCGGCAGAACTTGCAATCGAATGGTTTCTTTGATGCCGAAGTTGATTTTGACATGGAGCAGCAGGCTAATGGAGAACAGTTGATTCAATATGACGTGCAGCGGGGGCTGCGGTATAAGCTGGTGTATCTGGAAATTAGCGGCAACAAGTTTTTCACAACCCAAACGATTCGCGAGAGGCTGGCCACTCAACCGGCCACTTCGATCCGCTACCGGTATGGTCGCTATGGCAAGGATCTGCTGAATCAGGATGCGCAGGCAATCACGGATCTTTACAAATCAAATGGCTTCATCAATGCAAAGGTAACAACTGAGGTACGTAAGAACTGGCAGGGAAAGGCGCAGACGGTTGCTGCGTTCATAAGCATTGAAGAGGGCGAGCAGCACCTGGTTGATTCGATGGAACTGGATGGTGTGAACCCGAAGGATTTGGATGCGCTGAGGGCGTCCTTACAAACGGTGTCGGGGCAAGCCTACAGTCCGAACGCCATATTGGCGGATCGGGATGCGATTCTGAATTTCTATTTCAATGAAGGATTTTCTGGCGCATCGGTGGAATACGATGTGAAGCCCATGGAAGATCCTTTGAAGATTGCGGTGCATTTCCAGGTGACGGAGTCGCGCCGGAACTTTGTGCGGAGTGTGATCATTAGCGGGCTGAAGACTACGGATCGAAAAATTGTGGAGGATCGGATTAGCTTGAAGGCTGGCGATGTGCTTTCGCAAACCGAGATGACCGAAAGCCAGAGGCGGCTTTACGATCTTGGCATCTTCGCCAGGGTTGGTGTTACGGTGCAGAATCCTGATGGAGTGGAACGGGAAAAGTATGTACTGTATCAGCTTGAGGAGGCTCGCAAGGTTTCGATCACCACTGGTTTCGGGGCGCAAATCGCTCGCATTGGTGGTGGGACAACAAGCCTTAGTTCACCAGCGGGGTCGGCGGGTTTTAGCCCGCGAGTTTCTTTGGGAATTAACCGGTCTAACTTTTTGGGACTGGCGCACACCATCAGCTTACGAGGGCAATTATCCAGTTTCCAGCAGAAGGTTGCGGTTACTTATTTGGCTCCGCAATTCAAGGGGCGAGACAATCTGAATCTGACTCTATCGAGTTTATTCGATGATTCGCGGGATGTGCGGACATTTGCGGCCCGGCGGTGGGAAGCGTCGGTGCAGTTGGGGCAGAAGCTGTCCAAGGCGAATTCGATCCAGTACCGGTATTCGTTCCGGCGAGTTAGTATTGACGCAAATACTTTGAAGATCAACCCGCAGTTAATTCCATTTCTTTCGCAACCAGTGCGCATTGGAAGTTTTTCAGGAACGTTTATTCAAGACCGGCGGGATGACCCGATTGATTCGCATCGTGGCGTTTACAACTCAGTGGATTTCGCCACTGCAGTTGGTGCGTTTGGATCGGAAACGAATTTCACGCGGCTGCTGTACCGCAATTCCAGCTATCACCGGATCAACAAAGATCTGGTGTTGGCTCGTACGTTTTTGTTTGGTGGGATGAACCGCATTCTGGACACGGCTACGGCGAAGGACATCCCATTGCCAGAAAGATTTTTCGCTGGGGGAGCGGCATCGCATCGTGCATTTTCCGATAACCAGGCTGGGCCGCGCGACCCGATTACGGGATTTCCACTTGGCGGAAAAGCGGTGTTGATCAATGGCGTTGAGTTACGCTTTCCATTGCTTGGTGATTCCATTGGAGGCGTGCTGTTTCACGATGCAGGGAACGTGTACACGGACCTTTCGACAATTTCGTTCCGCTATAACCAGAAAGACAATAAAGATTTCGATTACCTGGTGCACTCGATGGGATTTGGGATTCGCTATAAAACGCCGGTTGGCCCGATACGTGTGGACATTTCCTATGGCCCGAATTCGCCGCGGTTCGTTGGATTTCGGGGCACTCGTGATGAGCTTTTGTTTGGCGGCGGAACACGGGTTGCGCAGAAGATTAATTCCTTACAATTTCATTTCTCGCTGGGGCAAACGTTTTGACGAAGGCACCACAATTCGCGGTGTTGTTGTTCAGCGCTTTGACAGTGAAGGCTGAAATCATTGACCGGATTGCAATCACGGTGGATCGGTTAGTGATTACTGAAAGCGAACTGCGGCGGCAAATTTCACTGACGGCGTTTATGAATTCGCAAACAGCCGAGTTCAGTCCGAAGGTGCGGCGGGTGATGGCGGAAAAATTGATTGAGCAAGCGCTAATCCGCAATGAGATGAAGCTGACGCATTATCCGCAAGCTGAGGCTTATGAGGCGGACGCTTCCCTGGAAGAGATTCGCAGAGAGTATTTAGTGGAAGGCGATTACCGGATGGCGTTACAGGAATACCGGTTGGACGAACGGGATTTGCGGGATTATCTTCTTTGGCAGATTACCTTGTTGCGGTTTAGCAATTCGCGATTCCGGATAGGATTGCAGGTGGCTCCTGCTGAGATAGAAGATTACTATGCCAAGAATCTGGCAGGGAAAACGAAGCTGACGGTGGAACAGGCTCGGCCCCAAATTGAAGAAGCGCTGATCGGCGAGCGGTTGAATAAGTCTCTGTATAGTTGGCTGGATGAAGTAAGAACGCGGACACGTGTTGAAATCCGTGAGGAGAGCTTTAAGTGAAGCGCACCCTCAAAGTAATGACTTGGATTTTGGGGTTGCTGCTCTTGCTGATTCTCATTGCAGTTCCAACGGCTTACTTTGTTCTAAAGTCACAGTGGTTTCGCGATTCGATTCACCAGCGCGTGATTACCGAAGTGGAAAAGGCAACAGGCGGGAAGACAGAGTTTCAACATTTGAACTTCGACTGGAAAACGCAAATTGCGACGATCAGCGGATTTACTCTACACGGTACGGAAGCAGCGGATGTTCCTGCATTGTTCAAGGCTGAGTCCATTGAAATTGGCCTGCGTTTTGATTCGGCGATGCGCACTAGTATCAGGCTGGCTTCCCTGGTTGTAAGAAAGCCACGCATTCGTATTGAGGTGCGGCCTGATGGAACGAACAATCTTCCCAAGCCAGCGGTGGCGCGGAAGAACACTAAGTCGCTATTGGAAGAAGTTGTTGATTTGGCGGTTCGCCGAGTGGAAGTCGAGCAAGGCATTGTGGACTATGCCGATCAACGGCTGCCGTTCAGTGCCCATGGGGACATCGTGGAATTGCGTTTTTCCTATGAAGTGCCGTCGAAGAAATATCTGGGGACTTTCTCATCGCGAAAACTGCGTTTGACTGCGCCTGATTTTCCGAAAATGTTGTTCAACACGGATGTGTCTTTGTCGGTGGACAAGGATGGCGCGGATATCCGTTCGTTGATTGTGGATACGGGTCAAACGACGGCGGTGGCATCGGGTAGAGTTACTAATCTGGAATCATTAACTACTAAGTTGAAAGTTTCGGCAAATGTGGACTCTGCTGAAATGTGGCCCCCTGCAATTCCTGGTAGAAGTTCCGGTAAAGTTCGTTTTGAAGGAACATTCGCGGCAACTGATTGGAAGAAGTACCGGCTTGTTGGAGCCGTTTCAGGTGTGGGGTTAAGTTACTCATATAACCAATATCAAGCTACCAAGGCAGGGTTGCAAGGACAGCTGGATTTGAATCATGAAGGGATGAGCGTTGAGAACCTTCAGGTGTCAGCGGCAGAGGGTCAGTTTGCGGGTAAGGCGAAGTTAGCGACCTGGCATAGTCTGGCGCTGGATGGCGAGATGAAAGGGGTGGAGGTTCAGCCTTTGCTAGCGCAGCAAGCCCAACTGGCGGACAAGATGTCCGATATTCCATGGAATGGAATGATAGCAGGACAACTAAAAGTGGATTGCCAGTTGGGTCCATCAACAACTTGTAATGGAGCGGTGCAAGCAACAGTGTCGCCGGTGGTCGGGCAACCGCCTCTTACAGGGATTGTGGGTGTGGAATTCAATCAACGGGCTAACCATTGGAAGTTTTCAAATTCCTATTTGGCGACCGAGGCATCGCGTGTTGAATTTGATGGTGAGTTGAATCGTAATGCGACGGCCCATGCGTTGACGACGAACTTTGACGATTTGAAGCCTGCCATGAAGTTGCTTGGATTGAATGACCCACTTCCAGTGCAATTGGATGACGGCAAGGCCGAATTTGAGGGAACAATCGATGGAGACTTAGCCAATCCGCGAATCAACGGTTTGCTGAATCTTACTTCGTTCATTTATGACAGTAGTAACTATGACAAGCTGCGAACCACTGTAGCTGTGTCAAGTAACGAATTGAAGTTGACGGGACTTGAGTTAGAACAAGGTGCGCTGAAGGCGTCTGGTAACGTTGCGATGCCACTTACAGAATGGAAAGCTACGCGGACTACGCCAATAACAGCTTCAGGGCAATTTTCTAATGTCCCTGTTGGCCGATTCCTGCCGGACGTTTCAAAAACAGGCACAGCCTCAGGTACTGTGCAGATCAACGGTTCCATGGATAATCCTCGAGTAGCTGGAAAGGTGGAAGCGATTGGACTCAATGTAAACGGTCAAGCGGTTGAAAGACTAACGGGCAGTATGGACTTGCGCGAAGGTAAGTTAAGAGTACTGGAATCGGCTGTCTCAGTGGGCGTTTTGCGGGTGGAAGCGAAGGGTGAGTTCACACCCAAAGGACCGGTGAGCGAACCGTCATCGTGGAAGAACGGAGCTGGAGTGGTAGACCTTGTTTACCCACCGGCGCTGCTATCGCAATGGAAACAGTTTCGCGACTTAAAGTTGGGGCTTGATGGAAGACTGGGTTGGAAAGGCAGTACCGGTTTTCAGCTGGTGAATAACACATTACAACTGGAAAGTTTGAACGGCCAAGCAGTGCTGGATCAGGTTTTGTTTGATGGTGTGGATGTTGGAAACCTCACGGCTACCACGGTGACACGGGGCAATCAATTGACTTTCTCTGGTGCCGGGAGACTTCGTGGTTCGGATGTGAAAATTGATGGGCAAAGTCTCCTGACAGGAGACTATCCATCGCAATGGACGGTGAAGTTGGCGGCGCTACCTTTGGGGAATTTGCAGGAGTTTTTCAAAGGTTCCCGGAGTCCTTTCTGGCAGATTGACGGTGCTGTTGCCGGAGAAGCACAGATCAATGGACCGGCGTTTGATCTCGATAAATGGAAGGGGCAGATCCAAATTCCCGCTTTTGAAATTAAGCCGAGCCGGAAGCAAGTGAGCGCGAAGATTCCAGAATTAGTTTTCCGCAGCAAAGGACCCATTACAATGGCGATCGATGGGAAGATCTTGCGCCTGGAACAAGCGAAGTTCGAAGGGAAGAACACTGAGTTGGAAGCATCTGGCGCTTTCTCATTGGCAAGTAAGAATCCATGGGACGTGAAGATAAAAGGGAGCCTTGAGTTAGGTCTAGCTCGAACTTTCAATCCAGATGTAATTGCAGCCGGCATGGCTGTGGTGGATGCTTCCGTGCGCGGGTCTCTGGAAAATCCGCAAGTGTACGGCAAATTGGAATTGAAAAACGCTTCACTGTTTTTTGAAGGCGTGCCCACAGGCCTGGACAAAGTGAATGGGGCACTGCTGTTTGATAACAAGCGGGCGACTATCGAAAACAAATTGCAAGCGCAGGCTGGTGGTGGGGATCTGACTTTAGCCGGTTTTATTGAAGACGCCGGAAAGGAAATCTATTACAGATTACAGGCAACGGCGAACCGTGTGAGGCTGCGTTACCCGGAAGGAGTTAGTACGCTGGCCGATGCGAATCTTACTCTAACCGGCTCCAGTTCTGTGAGCTTGTTGGCAGGTAAGATTGAAATTCTTCGATCTGGCTTCACGCCGAAAAGCGATTTGGGAAGTATTCTTGCACAGGCATCGAAGGCCACCACTCCCGCGCCTTCGGCCCAAAGCGATCTGCTGAAGGGAATGCAATTCGATGTGCGCATCCTGACTGCGCCGAATGCAACGCTTGAGAGCTCACTAACCAGCGAGTTACAGGCCGATGCAGATCTTCGTCTGCGAGGTTCTGCGCTGCGGCCCAGTTTGTTGGGAAGAATTCAAGTGAACCAAGGGGACATTAATTTCTTTGGAAATAAGTATGTCATTCAGCAAGGTGAAATCGGTTTCTATAACTCAGCAAAAATCGAACCGACAGTGAACATGGATTTAGAAACCCGCGTGCGCGGAGTAACGGTTACTGTGAGTTTTACGGGGCCGATCAACAAACTGAACATCAGCTACCGTTCCGATCCACCACGTCAATCACAGGAAATCATCGGCCTGCTTACAGTTGGCCGCGATCCGGATACTGCATCGAGCGTTGCCAGTGCGCAGACCACACAGAATGATCTTGTACAAAACAGTGCAAATTCACTACTTGGTCAAGCATTGGCGGCACCAGTGTCTGGCCGTTTGGAGCGGCTGTTTGGAGTAAGTCGCTTGAAGATTGATCCGCAGTTAAGCAGTCTGGAAGGCACGCCACAAGCACGCGTGACTATAGAGCAGCAAATCTCCCGCGACGTGACAATGACATTTGTGACTAACCTTGCGCGCACCCAGCAGCAAATTGTGCGTATGGAATGGGATTTGAACAAGCAGTGGTCCATGGTGGTAGTGCGCGATGAAAACGGGTCCTTTGGGATGGATTTCCAGTACAAGAAACGCTTCAAGTGACAGGTGCTGCTTTAGAGCAAGGCCGCAGGCTCGCCATGCAACAGCGGCTTGCCGAAAACTGTTTGCTGGTCTCCCTGGGTTTTCATCCATGCTTTCAATTCGGAGCGCATGGTGGCGAGGCGTCTAGAATGCTTCGGATTTGCGGCCAGATTATTCAGTTCGTGCGGATCGGATTCGAGGTTGTAGAGTTCTTCCGCAGGCCGCCGGACGAAACGTTCAACAGCTGTTGCAGCCTTGGGATTCGTTTTTGCTTCTTTCACCCACGTGTCCCAATATAAACGCCCTTTGCCTGCCGAGTGCCGTGAATCATGGGTGTGGTGTTGGAATTCCGGATGCAGGTTGAGGATATATTTCCATTCGCGTGTCCGTAGGCTGCGGATGGGATAGACGTTGAAATCGCGATCACCGGTGTGAGTATTGAATACGCGGTCGCGATGCGTCTTGACGCTGCCGCGAAAAAGTCCGGCGAAGGATTTGCCATCCAGCCCTTCGGGAATTTTGCCACCAGCCAGATCGATAAATGTGGGTAACAAATCCGGCAGACAGATCATAGCGTTGCTTACCGTTCCGGGTTTCAGCTTCCCTGGCCACGCCGCAATGAAAGGTAGGCGGATGCCTGCGTCGTAGAGATCCCACTTGGCAAACGGCCATTGTGCCCCATGGTCCGTCGTGTAGATGAACAGCGAGTTGCCGGGAAGATGCTTTTGCGTCAGGGTACGAAATTCACCCAAGAGCTTATCGGTCCTGGAGACGCTGCTGTAGTATTGCGCGCATTGCCTTCTCGTCTCCGGTGTATCCACCCACTCGGGAGGAAGTTTGACGGTGGCTTGATCGTAACCTTCGTTGTCGACCCAGGGCACGTGGGGGTAGTGTGAGCCAAACATGAGACAGAGCGGCTTAGTCGATTTCCGGTTGGCGAGGTATTTCGTTACATCATCTGTATTCGTACAGCCTACATTGGGTCCGGCGACGAAATCAAAGTTATAGTATTTGGCGTAATCGCCGTGAGCGATCTTGCCAAATATGGCGATTTCATAACCCAGGGCCTGAAGCTTGGCGGGCAGTCCCAGCACATCAGGCTTCGGCGGTTTGTGGTTTGGCTCAGCTCCATTGCGAGCTGGCCATAATCCCGTCAGCATCGCAGTACGGCTGGGCCCACAGGATGGGGAGACGTTAAAGGCGTGGGTAAATTTCATGCCTTCCGCCGCGAGCTGCGTAAGGTTCGGCGTGCGAATGTGGGGGGCACCATAGGGCTCAGAGAAAAGCAACCCGTGGTCGTCGGACATGTAGACGATGAAGTTGGGAAGGCGGGAATCTGCAACTGTCTGCGCAGCCAAGGAGGCGCTCTGCGCGCTGGCCATTTTCAAGAATTCACGTCGTCGTACGATGTTCACTGCTCAGTAGTATATCTTCAAACAGTCTACCTTTGCGGTGCCCTCATTTAAGCAATAGGCTTTCTGGCATGGTCGTCTAACTGTTGATCTCCCCGCCGTGCAACAGAGGAGAACACATTTCATAAGCCACTGGAACTCCAGAACCCAGGCCGCGGAAGAAAGCAAGGTAATTGATGACGCCTTTCACCATGGGAACGGCTTGCACATTCGGAGTTACGGCGGTGTCGTTTCCTAGCTGCGGTTGATAGCGATAGCCCGGGCACAGGTATCGAAGCCGATCATTGAGCAGTGTCTGGTGGCGCGGTTGAAACATTGGCGCAGTGCTGCAACCACCTGGCTCAGGCCGCCCCATTTTGCGCAGCATTTTGTCTTCCTATTGATAGTTTAGGTGATCGGGCAAGCGCGGCGGCGGATGCAATTTTGCAGGTTGTTGATTCTGCGCGGAAAATAATGGAGTAGGCGACCGTGATTCTATTGTGAACTAAACCGCTGGCGCGGTAATTGTCTTCGCCATTACAAACGCGTGAACCCCTGAGAAACTGGATTCGGTTGTTTTCCCAAATGACCAATCCAACCCAGGAGTCACTGATGACAATTTTACGCCAACGCATGATCGAAGACATGCAACTGCGTGGCCTTGTGGCGCATACCCAAAGAGGCTACATCGCACACGTTGCTGCCTTTGCACGCTACTTCGATCGATGCCTTCAATGCTGGATTCCGAAGCGATCCGGCAATACATTCTTTATCTTAATTAACGGCAAGAAGATGTCGCCAGAAGGCATTAATCAACAAGTTTCAGCCCTGAAATTCCTATATCACAACGCTTTAAATGCCCTGGAACAATGACGATTCCCGCGCGTAAGACGACACCACAAACTCCCCGTTGTCCTCAGCCAGGAGGAATTATCCGTATTTTTCGATCCCATCCATCCCCGGCCTCAAGTATCGTGCTGCACTCATGGTCTGCTATGGGGCCGGCCTGCGCATTTGTGAAGCGGTTGCCGTCAAGGTAAAAGACATCGACGCTTCCCGTATGCTCCTGCGCGGTGGAAAATGGAAAGCGCGGCAAAGACCGCTACACACAACGAAATTTCTGCGACGCTTCCTTATGCATACCATTCCATCAGGGTTTCAGCTCATTCGCCATTATGGGTTGTTTCCAACCGGCGGCGAAAGCTGGAACTGGACCATTGCAGGAGCCTGATCGCCACACCCATCTGTGCTCTATTGCCAAATGTGTCCAAGGATTTTCGAGACCTTTTCCAGTACCTCACCAAGGTGGATCTGCACGTTTGCCCGCGCTGCGGCATCGGGCATATGCGACTGACAGAACTGCTTCAACCTGTGCGGTATCCGGCTGGGGTGAATTCTTCATGATTGGGGATCGTTGTTTGATGCTGGCAATACTCCACAATGAGTTCCCCGTTGGGTGCTGTGGCCAAGTGTGCCTCAACGCTCGAATCTACAGGTTTTCCACGATCACCAGCTCAGGAAAAAGCACAAAGAGCCGGAGAATCTGCCTAGGAACGGTTCTGGTTCACCCCCAAATTACGAACACAACTTCCAGTTTTATAAGCGTGCCCATCGCACTGGTGCATTCAATTCACATAACAGTGCATTGGTTAGCGCTTTAGTTCACCGAGCGGTTGCGATCACTCGCGCGGTAGTGCCGCTACCCGTTCCCATGGCTCTCTCGCCGCGCCCACTGATGCAA
>JAYUSZ010000439.1:0-7082 GCA_043755435.1 Bryobacterales bacterium
AGTCAGCCGCATATCGCGGCTTTGGTACAAGTAAGTAAGCCGTGTGTGATCCATGCCCATTAGCCGTAGGATCGTAGCATTGAAATCGTGCGCATCGTACGGATCTTCCTGCGGGCGCAGTCCGAAATCGTCGCTGGAACCTAACACTTGCCCACCTTTGATACCAGCTCCTGCCATCCAGGAACTGAACACATATGGATGATGGTCTCGGCCTTTGGCTCCTTCAGCCAGCGGGGTGCGGCCAAACTCGCTGCTCCACACTACAAGCGTTGAATCCAACATGCCTAGGGCCTTCAGATCAGTTAGCAACGCGGCAATCGGCTGGTCGGTCTTCTTGCACATCTTAGTGTGGGAAGCATGCAGATCGTTATGGGCGTCGTCCCAATCCTCGCCAATGTTTGTACCGGCGAAAATCTGGATGTAACGGACGCCGCGTTGCACCAGGCGGCGGGCCAAAAGACACTTGCGGCCGAAGTCATCGGTTGGTGTCTGGCCAATGCCATAGAGGGCCTTGGTGGCGTCGCTCTCTTTGCTTACATCCACAGCTTCCGGTGCTGAACTTTGCATGCGAAATGCCAGTTCATACGATGCGATGCGGCCTTCGAGTTCCGACCCGCCCGGGTGTGATTCCAAGTGGCTTTGATTCAGTTCAGCAATCAGATCCAGCGAGTTCCGCTGCGCCTTTGAGGAGATGTCCTTAGGATTGGCAAGATTCAGCACAGGATACTGTCCACTGCGGAATACCGTACCCTGATAGACAGCCGGAAGGAATCCGGCATTGTATACTGTGGGACCGGACTTCATTGCACCATCGGACATAACCACGAAAGCCGGCAGGTTCTGATTTTCGGAACCAAGCCCATAGGTTATCCAGGAACCCAGACTAGGCCTGCCTGGAAACTGCGAACCGGATTGCCGCAAGTACATGGCTGGAGCGTGGTCAAAGGCGTCCCCATGGCAGGAACGAATCAAGGCGATTTCATCAGCCTTGGTTGCCACGTGCGGATAGAGTTCAGAAATTTCCATGCCGCTTTGTCCATGACGGCTGAATTTCCAGGGGCTGGCGCGCATTGGAGCTTTGGCGAAATCAATGCGGCTGGTTTTCAGTCCCTTAGCGGTATCGGCGGAAATAGTTTCGCCATTGCGTTTGGTCAATTCGGATTTTGGATCGAACGTATCCACGTGGCTCACGCCGCCATGCATGAACAGGTGGATCACAGCCCTTGCATTCGCCTTGGCATGCGGTGCACGCGGTGCCAGGGGATTAATGGGGCTGGCCGCTTCCATCATTCCGGCCAATGCAATGCCGCCGAATCCTTGTCCGGCTTTCAACAAAAGTTCGCGTCTGGAATAGGGTAGTTTCATCGCAATTAATCCACGTAGAGAAATTCGTTTGTATTGAACAGCACACGCACCAACTCGGCTGCCGCAGCCTTTTTTGATCCTAGCTCAGCCGTCTGACGTTCCAGAAATGCCTGGGCCTTGGCGGTGTCTGTTGGCAATGGTTCCCGCGCATATACGGCGCGCCACGCTGCATTGATCATGTCCGGGTCGTTCGCCATCGAAGCCATTTTCTCCGCCAATCGCGCGGATTCCTTCACTGTCCACAATCCGTTCAGCAACGTCAGAGATTGAGGAGCAGTGTTGCTTTCCGCTCTGCGCGAACAGCTTTGAATGCCGTCGGGAGCGTCGAAACTCTCGAACATTGCCGGGCGGAATGTCCGGCGGCCCAACATGTAAACGCTGCGCCGGGTATGTTCGGTAAGGTCGGCAGTAGTGGTCCACATGCCATTGCCACTTAAGCCAAACAATTCTTCCTTGGCCACTTCAGGCACCACCGGGCGGCCAGCCATTTTCAGATTCAGCGCACCAGAACTTTGCAGCATGGTGTCGCGAATTTCTTCAGGCAGAAGGCGGCGGCGGTTGAAGTGCGAAAGGTAGGCGTTGACCGCATCGCGGTCAGTAGCATCCTTAGAAGTCTCAGTGCTCTGCCGGTAAACGCTGGAGGTCATGATCAACTTGTGCAGCTTCTTTACAGACCAACCATTGTCCATGAATTCAGTGGACAACCATTCCAACAACTCCGGATGAGTGGGTGCTCCGCCGCGATGACCGAAATCACTGGGAGTAGAAACGATGCCGGTGCCGAGGTGGTATTGCCACACACGATTCACCATCACGCGCGCGGTCAAAGGATTCTCCTTAGACGCAATCCAATTGGCAAGCGCTTTGCGGCGGCCGGTTGATTGAGCTTCAATCGGCGGTTCGGGAATAGATCCACCTCCCAGCGCCGTTGGGAATCCGGGATGCACTTCTTCGAGAGGGCGGCCATTGCGCATCAAATAAACTTTGGGCGATTCGCGGCTGATGTCGTGCACGGCAGGGGCGAAGGGTCCCGGTTTATAGTTGCGAAACATTTGAACCAATTGCTGTTGAATCGCCTTCAGCTTAGCTGCATTTTCCGGTGTCATTTCCGGCTCAACAGGCTTGGAATCGTTTGTGGTTGCCTTAGGCAAGACGGGCTCTGGGCGTTTGTCCGGAAGCAAAGTAGAAAGCTGATCGCTAATTTCGTACAGGCGAACGTTGCGTCCAATTTCCGCCAGATCGTAACCACGGGCCGGATCGTATTGCAGGAACACACGCGTCTTCTCCGCAGCCTGGAATATGGCTTGCAACGCCAGGTAATCTTTTTGCGGAATTGGATCGAATTTATGATCGTGGCAGCGGGCACAGCCCACGGTCAAGCCCATGAAAACTGACCCGGTGGTATCCACCCAATCCTGCAATGTTTCCTGACGGTTGATGTCCTCCACTTTATAGAGCATGTCGCGATTCGGCCCGACGGTGTAGTAGCCGCCGCCTGTCATAGCCAAGGGATCATCGGGATAAATTTCGTCGCCAGCGATCTGTTCCTTAATGAAGCGATCGTACGGCTTGTCGTTATTAAAGGAGTCAATCACATAGTCGCGGTAGCGCCAGGCGTAGAGCATGTATGGGTCTTGCTCAAATCCAGAAGTGTCACCGTAACGAACCAGGTCCAGCCAGTGACGGCCCCATTTTTCACCATAACGAGGAGAGGCGAGCAGTTCATCCACCAACTTTTCATAGGCGTCGGCTGCAGGATCCTTGACGAATTTCTCAACTTGTTCTGCGGTTGGGGGCAGTCCGGTCAAGTCCAGGTAAGCGCGACGAATTAGAGTGGGGCGATCAGCTTCGCGCGCCGGTTTCAGTTTCTCCGTATTCAGTTTTTTCAGAATGAACGCATCCACGGCCGTCTTCACCCATGCTTGTGTAAACGCGGGCACTGGCGGGCGGACAGGCTTTTGGAACGACCACCAGGTTTGTGATTTAGCACTTGCGGCAGCCAATTTGGGCCACGCTGCACCTGCTGCAATCCACTTTTCAATGACGGCGATTTCGGATTCGGCAAGCTTCGGTCCTGGTGGCATGGCCAGTGCGCCGGTTCTACGGATAGCTTGAACAACAGGGCTTTGTGCAGCATTACCAGCCACGATTGCAGCACCGCGGTTGCCCCCTTTCAGTGCACCGTCGCGCGAGTGGAGACTCAGGCCGGATTGGGCAAGTGCAGGACCGTGACAAGCGGTGCAACGCTGTTCCAGAACAGCAACGGCACGGCTGGCCAAGTCAGGATCTTGCGCCACAAGTACCGTTGCTGTTAGTGATAATAAACAGAATTCCCGGGTCATAACTGACCTAATATTACAGTAGTTCACAGGTCAGTGGAATAGGCGCTTGCGCAAAACCCAATAGACATGCGCCATCATTCCTGATACGTTGGCTGTACTTTCCTGGAGAAATCACACCATGGCACAAGGCAGTCTCAAATTATTCATCACCGATGTCACAAGCGAGCCCATCCGTGGGAAAGTGAACATCAACTTTCAACCTGAGAGGAGTTCTACCGGCGGCACGTCGATGCACACCGGCGCCTTGGATTTGGAAAGTGCCACCGAACTGACTGTTGAAAAAGTTCAGTGCCTTTCTGGTACGGGCACTCTGTACCGAGTCTCAATAGATGCCGAAAACTACAACACCTACTCCTTCTTTCAAATGATCATGGAAGACAGAGTCAATAAATCTCCAGACAACCAAATCCGGCTGGTGGTTAATCCAGGCAAGGTGAAAGACATCACAGCTTCTGCTTTCGACCGCCTGCCCGCAAGGCTTCAGGCTTATCTGAAAGCTGCGGCACCGATTGTTGTCAGCGCTGAGGACAAGGACATTGCCGGGCTTAGCGGGTCGACTTTATATGATGCGCTGGGTCCATTACGGAAAGCAGGACTGCTCAACTTGCTGACGAAGGCCAAACACGGAACGTCAGCCGGAGTTTTCCGCTTCTTCGAGAACCAGACGCTATTAGTGCTAAAGCAGGACCGTTTATTTTCGATGATCGATTCCGGTATTGAAAATTTCCTGACCACCAGTGAACTGTTCAAATCGGCACCCAATTTGCTGCATAAGCCGCTGCCGGGATTTGAACGCCGGGCTAGTTTCAAGAGCACGGACGATCATGCGAATATTCAACTCACTCTGATGCGGGAAACGGCGACGGGGAAACTCGCAGCAGATATTGACATCGACGAGGCGTCAGGAATCGAACACGGTTTTGAGGTGATCCGCAACAAGTTCAAAGGCCGCACCAACCCTTATCTTGTTCATGACCTTCTGATTTTGGCTGAGGTTCAGGAATTGACTCTGGATCCGGGCTATGGTTTTGTTTTCGGTTGATTTCAGTAAACATCAGCACGGATGAAGATAAGAGAGGTAATCAAACAAATAGAGTTCGACGGATGGCGTTTGGCACGCACTCGTGGCAGTCATCGGCAGTACCACCATCCGTCGAAACCCGGGACCGTGACTGTCGCCGGTCATCCGTCGGCTGATTTGGACCCGAAGTCGGAGAGGTCTATAATGAAACAGGCAGGACTGAAATGAGCAAATACATCGTTTTCTTCGAGCAGACTGCGACGGGGTTTAGCGGGCATGTCCCCGACCTTCCTGGGTGTGTAGCCGCCGCCTCGACGCTTGAGGAAACTCGCCAACTAATGCGGGAAGCGATTGAGTTTCATATTGAAGGAATGCGGTTGAACGGTGATCATGTCCCAGCGCCCACCCCGCACGTCGAACCAATTGAAGTGGCTGTGTAAGTGCGCTCATCGCCTCAGCGAAATTTCAAAATGAACGCCTTCCGTTTTTTGCAGCGCCGTGAGTATGCTGGAAAGATTCGCAGCGGAAGGGCTGCCCTTGGGTCCAAGCATTCGCATCAAACTCTTGACGGGAATATGTGTGCGCTTTTCGAGATCCTGAAATCCAACCGTTGCGTTGACGTAGTCGCGCAAAACGGCTTTGCCGGTTTCAAGATCGCCATTGATGATACATTCGACGGCTTCCCGCAGAAGTGCTTGCCGGAAATCAGCGTCGCTTTGCGCCCGCGCCCGAATGGTCTCTTTGAAGTCATGAGTCAGAGGCATTATTGAATCCATTAAATAGTAACGTATATGTTACTATTTGTACAAACTCCTAGTCCGCTGGGCCTTGCACAGCAGTCAGAAACAGTATAAGCTTCGGATATGACCATGGAAACCATCAAGCAAGCGATTGAGCAACTTCCGCAGGAGCAGCAGACGAGGCTCGCAAGTTGGCTCAGCGAGCGCGACTGGAAGGTCTGGGACGAACAGATCGAACGTGATTTTTCACTTGGTGGTCGTGGAATGCCGCTTTTGGCCGAACTGGAACAGGACATTGCCGAAGGCAAGACTCACCCTATGAAGCAAAGTTTCGATGAATTCCGCAAATCCCACCAGTGAGTTTTCAGTCTCGAACGTTCGTCCGTTTCTGGCAAAGATACAGTGAACTTCCGACCGAGATACAGCGGTTGGCAGACAAGCAATACGAGCGCTTCCAAGAAAATCCATTTCACCCTTCGTTGCATTTTAAGGCCACGGGTCCATTCTGGTCAGTTAGAGTTTCAGGATCTTATCGAGCCTTGGCTATACGGAAAGGTGATGTCTTCCACTGGTTTTGGATCTGGCCTCACCACGAATATGAAGAGATTTTGAAGCGTGGGTGACTTCAAATTTTGCGTACGACTTCAACCGTATCTGTGACCTTCAGCCAGCCAGAAGCACCACCCGTCAGGAACGCAATCACGTCGGATGAGGAAATCTTACCGCTTCGATGAAGCGAAGCCAAATTGAGCAAATCAAGAGTACGAAGAACCAGTATATTGTTTGTCGCTGCGTGGCGAACTTGTTCTGCTTCCACTGGACGATCCTTTTCTTCAATCGACGCTGACGTTTTCATTCGTGTATTGATAATCAATAGCGACGGAAATGTTGGAGGTTTTTGACCACGTTCTCTATGGTTGTCCGCTTGGTTTACATGCTCGCGAGTAACCCCGCTGCCGACACCCTTTACTTCGACTAACGCCACAATTTCACCGGAAGAATTTCTCAAAAGTAGATCCTCTTGAAACGATTCCCGCTTTTGTGCAGTCAAAGGCAAAGCCTTTTCGAATAACTCAATTACAGCATCGACTAGCGGCTCCCCTTGGGTCACGAGCACGCGTTTTAACCGATCCATTTCCCCGAGCTTTCCGTTTGCCTCCTCCAATTGATCGTTTAATTCTTCTCGTAGCTGGATTAGTTCAGGTTCACCTGCAAATTTGAACTCCTTTGTCCATTCGGGAATTTCTACTTTTAGCCTTTCCCAAAGGTTCGATATACCTTCCACAAGAAGCTTGAAGTATTCTTCGACTTGGTTTTCTTTCGGAAGTAGCGTAGGGATTATGAAAATGTTGCTGTCCACAACTACCGAAACGGTATGGCCACTAACCCGCGCCAAGGTCTTGCTTCGCTTATTGCCATGTGGTGGAGTGATCCTCGAACAGGCGGCACCATAGATCTGAAAGAACCTCCCCATCTGATCGATTAGACAATCAACAGAATGCCTGCCTCCAAAGTCCTCTCGATCAAGTTCGGAAAAAAGAATCAACCGTTTTGACAAATCCGTGGATCGGAAGTTATTCAAGCTGTCACCATCGAAGAAAGGATCAGCCAAGA
>JAYUSZ010000440.1:0-7079 GCA_043755435.1 Bryobacterales bacterium
ATGTTTGACAAGGGCTTACTTCTGTACTTGCCCGAAAATCGCCCCACAACCACTAGCCCAGCGAAGTTCCATCAATACCATCCCTCGATCTCGGAAGACCCCTATCCCTAGCCTACCTTATAGGATCTTCACCCACTGTCGAGAATCAATATGACCATCACCCACTCTAAGCATATGACCGATCTCAAAGAAAAATCCAAAGCCCTCAGCGTCACCCTAAGTCAAATCGAAAAGAACTTCGGCAAAGGTTCCGTAATCCGGCTTGGTTCCCGTGATTTCAGGTGATCACGGAACGGTCAGAGCGAACTTCCGTAATTCTGACAACCAACTTACCGTTTTCGGAATGAACGCAGGTAATTCCAAATGCGCGGTTGTGCAAATGGCTATTGGATCGCAAGTATTGACCGAGCCCACATTCTGTAGACCGGCACGAACTATGGAGAAGTAGAGCAATGAAGCAAAGCTTCCGGAAGCACCAAGTAGTTGTTGCCAAACGCACCTTTCGATTTGCTATTCTTCTTAGTCATGGCTGGTTCTTCTTTTGCACCTAGAGTGCGTTGTGGAAGTTTACTACTTTCCACTGAACCAGCCGTCTCATCCTATCTGTCCCATTCAGAATCGAAATTGCGATTAATCTGCATCCCAATAAGGCCACACTAGGATGAGTGCAGACCGTCGACGGCAAATCAAATTGCTCTACAACCAAGCTATGGAGCTGAATGAGATGGATGTCCAGGCCTTCCTTTCAGTTCGGTGCCGGGACGACCAACAGTTGCTGCTCGAAGTTCAAGCACTTCTGGCGGCCGATGAGACTGTAAGGGTTTACAAGCTGGAACCTGATAACTTGGTTGGCATGAAGACCGTTGGGCCCGCGTCTGGGCCCCTGAGTGTTGGGACCATCCTGGCAGATCGCTACCGCATTCAGCAGGAATTGGCCCGTGGGGGTATGAGCGTGGTTTTCCTTGCTGAAGATCTCCAACTTCTCTCCAGGCGCGTGGTGGTAAAAGTATTACTCGAAGAAACGAGTCAGGATCCCTGGATCCGTCAAAAATTCCTTCAAGAGATGGAAGCACTTTCGAGGATCGACCATCCGTGCGTGGTAGGAGTGCATGACAATGGTCTGACGCCTCAAGGTAACCAATTCCTGGTCATGCAGTTCATCGAAGGGACTACTTTGCGCAAAATGATTCAACCTGGCGGCTTGGAAAAGCAACGAGCGGCGAAGATCATCAGGCAAATTGGACAAGCCTTGACAGCAGCGCATGAAAAGGGAGTTTGGCATCGGGACTTGAAGCCGGAAAACGTGATGCTCCAAATCCTCGGAGGGGAGGACCATGTTACGTTGATCGATTTCGGAATCGCCGGCATTCAAAATTCGCAATTTACCGGAGAAGAGACCAAGGTAGCTGGTAGCTTGAGTTATATGGCGCCTGAACAGTATGCCGGGCAGGCATGTGCCGCCAGCGATACCTACTCACTAGCCGTGTTGGCATGCGAACTTCTTACCGGCGCTGCACCTGGAACTCAGCGAGAGTGGAAAATCCCTGATTCAGCCAAAGCGCAAATCGAGAAGTCGATGTCCTATGACCCTGCATTCCGTCATGTAACTCCGCGAGAATTCGGCGAAGAGTTGTTCCGGGCTCTGGTCTTTGCTCCGCGCAAGATACCACCTGCCGGCGGGGTTGAGATGGGAAACTTGTTATTTACAGACCTAGTGGGCTATTCGTTGCTTCCGGCAAACAAGCAAAAGGACCACTTAGCGCAACTTCACGAAATTGTTCGTAGCTCAGCGCAGTATCGCATGGCTGAGACCTCTGGCAACATCATTAATCTGCCTACAGGCGATGGTATCGCGCTTGTGTTTTTCGGTGACCCGACGGCGCCTGCGCAATGTGCAATAGAAGTGTCGGATATGTTAAAGTCCAAGCCGGACTTGAAGCTCCGTATGGGAATCCATTCAGGCCCGGTGTATCGGATTGCTGATACAAATGCAAACACGAATGTGGCGGGCAGCGGAATAAACATAGCACAGCAGGTAATGGACTATGGGGATACCGGACACATACTAGTGTCGGGAGCGATGAACGACGTATTGGGACAGTTGAGTAATTGGCAACCCTATCTCAAACACCTTGGCACTTGTTCGCTAAATGGTGGGGAAAAGATCCAAGTTTACAACTTGACCACGGATATGGCCGGTAATGCGGATATTCCTGAAAAGGTAACAGCTCAACAAACGGGACGATCACGCTGGCCTCCAATTGCGCTAAGCCGATCAGCGGTCTATCTTGGAATTCTTGCAATTGTGTTAGTTGTGTTGCCACTGGCCAATCTCTGGCCGTCAAGAATTAATTGGAGTTCAATGACGGAGGAGCAGAGGCGCGTTTTGCGGTATCACATGAACGTGCAAAAATATCGGGATGGCAAGCCGTATGATGCGCCCTTCCGCATGGGCGGTGAGCGAGTTTTTGAGGCTGAGTATCGGGTGCAACTTTCGATCAGCGCCCCGGCCGGTGGCTATCTGTATGTCTTGAACGAAGGGGCATCGTCAGCGTCTGAAAAGCCAATTTTAAATATCCTGGATTGGGCCGCTCTTGAACCGGATGAGCACTTGCAGGTGCCAAGGGATGGGTACTTCCTGTTCGATCATGAGAGGGGTGTGGAGAAATTATGGATCGTCTGGTCTAACGAAATTGTTCCCGCCTTGCAATCACTACAAAAGTGGGCCAATCCAAGGGATCTTGGCGCAGTTAATGAAAGCGGGCAGGCTCGGGCCATTCTAGCGCTATTGAAGAAATTTGCAAATACAAAAGTGGATGTCAGGAATGACAAAGCTAAACTTGAAACTGAACTTTCAGGATATGGCAAGGTGCTGGCTCACATGATTCCAATGGACCATGAATAGCAGCGGATTTGACCTCTGGAAAATGGATTGACCTCATGAATACAAATTTGGCTTTCAGCTTAGCGTTGTTGGGCCATTTAACCTCGGCGCAATTCATGGCGGGACAGCCACGGACTACTGAGGTGCGCCAGGCCGGTCAGCTGTCCGCCGGTCATACTATTAAGCGGGACATCCGTCCGGGCCAACAGGATGTTTATGAATTGGATGCTACTTCTGGCCAGTTCATCCGCATCGTTGCAAACCGTAAAGGCGTTGACCTTTTCATCGATGTCTTCGACGCTTCCGGTGAGCCGATTGTCCAATCAGATACGGGAAACGGTCCGGACGCCTTCGTTTCAGTCTGCTTTTTATCCGGCACTGGTGGACCCTATCAGATCAAGGTCGCTGCGGAACCCGAGCACGAGAAATTTGGAGAGTATGAAATACTCATTAGCGATCTCCGCCCCCCCACTCCTGTAGATCTGAAACGCCTCCAAGCTGTCAAGGAAAGTCTGGCTGGACTAAATGGCGAAAAAGCTGACTGGCGGAAATCCGTCGAGACGCTACAGCGGGCGGCGGAACTGTGGCATTCACTGGGAGAGCTGGAAGAGGAGGCTCGCTGTTATCGCCGGATGGGCGAGCGACACCTGAGAGCCAGGGTCGACCAGGAAACGGCGATTGATTACCTGAACAGATCTCTTGGTTTGTACCGCTCCTTGAATTACGAACGCGTCGGCCACATTTTCCTGAGCATCGGCGCCGCCTATTCTTCGTTATGGAACACGCAGAAGGCCGTTGAATATTACCAGCAATCGTTATCTGTATTCCGTAAGTTTGGCGATGCCGATGGCAAGATATCGGCACTCAGCAACCTGGGCCTCTCCTACAGAAAACTCGGGGATAAAGACAAAGGCCTGGCATCCTATGGCGAGGCGGTTGAACTCGCCCGCACCATTCGGGACTTGGACAAAGAATCGTTGCTACTGAATAACATGGGGAACCTTTACCTGGATCTGGGCGATTTCAGCAATGCTCTAGCCAACTGCTTGAACGCGCTTAAGATTCGGCAAGAGCGTAACAATCGCACGGGCCAGTTGTTCTCTTTAATTAGTATCGGTGAGGCATTTGAGAACATGGGTGACTACCAAAAAGCCTTGGAATACGAGACCAAAGCGCTGGAGCTTGCGCGTACCCTAAAGCACCGCCACTTGGAAGGGTACCCTTTACATTACTTGGGAACGATATATTCAGGCATGAGGGCTTTTACTCAAGCCAACGAGTATTTCGGCCAGGCGCTGGCAGTTTGGCGCGAATTGGGGGATGAATATTCAGGGGAGGCGCTAACGTTGAACATGCTGGCCGAGATGCACTTGAACCTTGGGAGGCCGGGGGATGCGCTACCGCACCTGTCGAAATCTCTACGGCTGGCCACTGGGCCGCTGTTAGACCCCGGATTCCAAGGAAAAGTCCTGAGCAACATCATGCGCTATTGGGCAGCACAAGGCAACGCGCGGGCCTCTATTTTCTTCGGCAAGGAAGCCGTTAACCAGTACCAGAGGATTCGTGGCAACATCAGAAATGTCGACCCGGATCTAAGGCGTAGCTATCTGAAAAGCGTCAGCGCGACTTATCGCCAGTTGGCTGAGCTGCTAATCGAGCAGGGTAGATTAGGCGAAGCCGAGCAGGTACTGGGGCTACTCAAAGAACAGGAGTATTTCGATTACATCCGGCGTGCGGCCACGGAGATACCATCGCGGACTAAAGAGGCCACACTTACTCCTGAAGAGCAGGATTTGGAAAAGCGTTATGAGGAAATCAGAGACCAGTTGATGGCGGTTGGCGCGGAACACAACCAACTCTTCGTTAAGGTGTCGCGCACTCCAGAGGACAACCAGCGGATCATCAAGCTGGAGATGGACCTTGCCGTGGGCGATAGAAAGCTGGAAAGTTTTTTGAGCACCCTGCACGGGCAATTGGATCGGGACATAGGGCTCAATAAGCGGATTCAGCAGGTGCGCATTGAGCAAGGCCTAATGGCTGATCTGCGGGACCTGCCACAAGGGACGGTGCTAATTTACACGTTAGTAGCGCCAGACAAGCTGTATATGGTCCTCCGTTCCGCCGATGCTCAGAAGCAGTACGAGTATCCGATAAAGGAGCCGGAACTCACCCGTAAAATTGCTGATTTCAGAGAACTGCTTAAAGGGCCTAACTCCGACCCCCGCCCGCTGGCCGAGGAGTTATATCGAATCATCGTGGCTCCGCTGGCCAAGGATCTACGCGCGGTCAAGGCCCGCACGCTGATGTGGTCGCTCGAAGGCGTGCTTCGTTATCTTCCGGTCTCTGCTCTGTACGACGGCAAGCAATTTCTTATCACACAGTATCGGATGTCGGTAATAACCGCGACCAGCAACGCTCGTCTGAAGCAGCAGCCTAATCGCTTCTGGACCGCCGCGAGATTCGGAGTGACGAAGAGACACGGCGATTTTGCGGCGCTACCGGGTGTATCAACTGAGCTATCCGCAATTAGCAAGATTCTTCAAGGTGAAACCATACTGGACGAACAATTCACGGAGTCATCGTTGCGACTGACATTGCTGAAGGGTTACCCGGTTATTCACATCGCCAGCCACTTCAGCTTTCAACCCGGCGACCACTCGAAATCGTTCTTGCTACTCGGCGACGGACGGCAGTTGCGATTATCAGAGTTGAATACCCTGCCGCTATCTAAAGACCTACAATTGTTGACGTTGTCCGCGTGCGAAACCGGAATGGGTGACGGTAGCGAGATCGAAGGATTCGGAGAAGCAGCGCAAAGGCGCGGAGCCAGAGCTGTAATCGCATCGTTATGGTCTGTGGCCGACGAAAGTACGAGCCTGTTTATGCGAGAGTTTTATCGAATCAGAGAGGGATCGAATGGCATCACCAAATCCGAGGCGCTTAGGCAGGTACAGCGAGCTATGCTTAGCGGGAAAATTCGGCCAGGCGTACCGGCAACTGCCAAGCGAGGATTAGCTCATTCCAATGATCTCGCACTGCCGGATTTCAGCCACCCTTACTATTGGGCTCCGTTCTTTTTGATGGGTAATTGGCTCTAACACACTCGCAGCAACCGGCGAGGGTGAAAGGCTCACCTTTGCTTGTCGATCTCATTAGGCCGGAGGATATTTCATGAAGTGCACCTCAAGAATCGCAGTAATAATAGCATTGAGTTGCTTAACGTTGGCGATGCTGCGCGGACAATCGTCAGCTTCGGACGAAATTCTGAGGAGGAACTTATGGAATCCTGCGTTCGGCAGTCAGCGGCCTGCCGCCGCCAGACCCGCAAAGGAAGTTGCTGCGCTGGGAGATGCGTTCTTGGGAGTTACACTTTGGCAGATGGAGCTTAGTAAAGGTTCTGACCCGGTGCGGTTTCGAGGATTAGTTCACAAGCAGGATCCATCAGGCCAAGCCGACTGGACGCCCAGGCGTGTTGATCTTGACACACCTATCCAGAGTGACTCCTTGATTCGTTTGACCATTGAATCCGCGCGCAAAGGCTACCTTTATGTCATTGATCGAGACATGTATTCAGATGGTAAATTCAGCAAGCCGAACCTGATATTCCCCACCATGCGCTTGCGAGGTGGATACAATTTTGTCGAACCTGGATTTTTAGTAGAGATTCCAGATGCGCGAGCCAAGCCTCCGGCTTTCCTAGTCGAGAAAACCCGGCAAGATCAAACCGCCGTGATGTTGACTATCATTGTATCTCCGGCGCCGATTCCCGTCCTTGCAGCTTCTACGCAGCCTGTGAAAATATCGGAGCAGCAGGTGGCGGACTGGGAACGACGTTGGGGGTCGACAGCCCAGAGAATTGATCAAAAGGACTTCGGCAAAGCCTATACTTCTGCTGAGGCTGCTGCTGCGCAACGCGGGAGTGAGGCGTTACGAGCAGGAGACCCAATTCCATCGACGTTGTTCCGGTTAAACGTGAGCCGTGCCGTCCCAATGGTTGTTAAGGTAGCGCTGAAACTTGGCTCGAGCTCGCGATAATCCCGCCTTTCAAGAGGGCCGAAGGCATTTGCTTACAATTGTTCGCAACTGCCCACCCTTGGCTGATGATGTTTGACAAGGGCTTACTTCTGTACTTGCCCGAAAATCGCCCCACAACCACTAGCCCAGCGAAGTTCCATCAATACCATCCCTCGATCTC